>NZ_LAJY01000261.1 GCF_000963705.1 Elstera litoralis
GGGGGCGGGCACGCGCGCTTCCCCCTCTCGACGGGGCCGGGTTTGATTTGAAGTGGGAACGCCATGAGCCGCCTTGCCCCCGTCAGTCTTGCCTTGGGCGCGAGCTTCTATCGGTCTTGCCGCTGTTTGCCCTGCCGAACCCGGTAGTGATGCTCGGCCTCGCGGTGGCGATTCCGGCGGCGGTGATGGCGACGCGCGTGCCGTTTTTGCTGTGCCTCGGCTTTGTCATTTTCTCCTTCTTCCGTATTCACGAAGCTTTTCCCGTGCTCATGCCACTGCGCATTCCGCAACTGCTGGCGATTCCGACGCTGGGGGTGCTGGTTTGGCATTTCTTCGGCACACGGCGGCTAAAACCCTATTGGTCGCGGGAACTGAGCTGGTTTGCGGCCTTCTTCGGGTTGGTGACGGTGGGCGTCATCTTCGCCAGCAATAAGCCGCTCGCCCTTGCCTATTGGACCGCGACTTACGTGAAAATCGGCATTATGACCCTGGCGATTGCGTGGCTGACGACCGAGCCGGGGCATTTTGCCCGCGCCTCCCGCGCCTTGGTTCTGGCCGGGCTCGCGGTTTCCTATGTCACGCTCTCCAACAAGGCCAATGGCATCGGCCTCGTTGAAGGCACGCGGGTAACGATTGGGCGCGATATGCAATCCGTCCTTGGGGACCCGAATGATTTATCGTTGGTACTGTTGTTCCCGATGGCTTTTGCGGTGTCGTTGGCAACAACCAAGGGATTGGGCAAGCTCTCCAATCTCTTCGGCGCGGTGGCCGTCGTTGCGGTTCTGATGGCGATTTTGGCCACTCAGTCGCGCGGTGGTTTGCTGGGGATCATGACCGTTTTCGGTATTTTCGGTCTGCGGTTGGTCAAATCCAAGCTGCTGCTCGGGGCGGTCGGCGGTGTGGCGATGTTGGTCTTATTTGCCGCCGCCGGTATTTCGGGCCGCTCCTCCGGGGGGGCGGCGGAAGACGGTATTGACGAGTCGGCGATGGGGCGGATTTACGCCTGGGGGGCCGCTACCCAAATGGCCATCACCCGTCCGCTGACTGGCGTTGGGCTCGATAATTTTCTGAGTAATTATTATTTCTACAGCAGCCATTGGGACGGGAAGAACCATGCGGTGCATAGCACTTGGTTCGGCGTTTTGGGCGAAACCGGCTTTCCCGGTCTGGCGGTCTTTATCGGCATGATCGTCGTTAGCCTGCGCTCGGCCCTCAAAGCCTCGCGGATTCTGGATCGAACGCCCGGCGTCTCGCCGAACGCCCGCGCGATGGGGCGGGCGTTGGTGGCGGGATTGGCGGCCTGCTGCGTCGCGGGAACCTTCCTCACTCAAGGTTTCACCTGGCCCTTCTATATCCAAATCGCGCTGACGGCGGCGATTGCGCGTTACGCAAATCAGGTGATGCAAAACGCAACTGAAAGCGCGACGGCGGCGGCCCCGACCTCGGAAAATCCTGCCGTTTCAACCCGCTAAAACTGGCCCCAAGCCTGCACAGGGAGACTATCCCTGATTGGAGGATTCTGATGTCGATCGAGATGCTCACCCCCGAGGCCAAGGCCCGACCGTCGTTGCGCGAGTTGCGCCGCTGGGCCAGGACGGCCGATCACCCGTTAGCGCGCGGGGTGCGCGCGCTTTGGTATGCGAGCCGATCCGCCCAAATGCCCGTTATTCCCGGCGTGCATCGCGCGCTCTGGAGCCTATGGCTCGGCGGTCGAAACCTCGGCGCAAGTCTTACCCGCGCGCTCTGGTGGACGCCCCTGCTGCGCGCCCGGTTGGAGCGGGGCAGCGGGCGCGGACTGTATCTTTACGGCGGGCTTCCGCTGCTCTTGGGGCCGGTGCGGGTGCAGATGGGCGACGCCTGCCGCATGTCGGGCCAAGTGACGATTACGGGCCGGGTTCATGGCGCTGCGGGCAGCCCCGCACCGATGCTGACCATCGGTCGCAATGTCGATCTTGGTTGGCAAACCACGATTGCCGTCGGGCGGCGGGTTGAGATTGGCGACGATGTGCGCCTCGCCGGGCGAAATTTTCTGGCGGGCTATCCCGGCCATCCGCTGAACCCAACGGATCGCGCCCAGGGCCTGCCCGATACCGAGGATCAGGTGGGGGACATCGTGCTGGAGCCGGGCGTGTGGCTCGCGACCGGGGTGACGGTCTGCGCGGGCGTGCGTATCGGGCGTGGAACGGTCGTGGCGGCGGGGAGCGTTGTGACGCGCGATTTGCCCTCGAATGTGCTGGCGGGCGGGGTTCCCGCAAAAGTGATCCGGGCTTTACCGGGAACGGAGACCGGAGGGTTCGATCATGACGCTTGACCTTGTGATGTTTGGGGAGGATTGGGGCGGCTGGCCGTCGAGCACCCAACATCTCGCCCGCGCGCTTCTGAAGGGGGGCGACCGGATTTTGTGGGTGAACTCGCTCGGGCTGCGGCGTCCGCGCTGGTCCGATGCGGCGCGGGTGATGACAAA
>NZ_LAJY01000262.1 GCF_000963705.1 Elstera litoralis
GACAAACCATTTCTTCTCGATCTCGCTCGGCTTCGCGGAATAGGTCTTCATAGACGATCCTGACAGCTACGGCGACGAAGTGCCCGATGCCAATATAATCGACGGGGGCACCCCGGTTAAGGTGAGGCGGTGAAATACGACAAGCGGCATCCCCCGTCAAGGCCTGAAATGCGTGTGTTTCTGGGGGTTTGAAAGAATCTTCAGGCATGTGGTATCATTATACCGCTCCTGAAAGCCGCCGCCAGCCTTACACTGCGGCCTAACGATAAACGGGAAGGAAACGACGGATGACCGACGATCTGGTGCTACGCCAGGATTCCGCAGGGGTTGCAACCCTCACGCTGAACCGCCCGCAACAGCGCAACGCCCTCTCCCGCGCCATGATTGCTGCCCTTAGGGCCGAGCTTGCGCGCGTCGCACGAGACGCCAGTGTAAAAGCCGTCGTACTGACGGGGGCCGGGCCGGGGTTCTGCTCCGGCCATGATCTGAAGGAAATTCAGGCGAACCCCGATCCCGTCTTCTATGCCGCGCTGTTCGAAGCCTGCGCCGAACTGATGCTCGCGCTGCAAGCCCTGCCCCAGCCGGTCATCGCCCGCGTCCACGGCATCGCCACGGCGGCGGGCTGCCAGTTGGTCGCTACCTGCGATTTGGCCGTTGCCTCGACTAAAGCCCATTTCGCCACGCCGGGCGTTCACATCGGCCTGTTCTGCTCGACGCCGATGGTCGCCCTCGCCCGCGCCGTGCCGCGCAAGCGTGCGCTGGAAATGCTGATGCTGGGCGAGAGTATCGACGCCGAAACGGCAGCCGCCTATGGGCTGGTCAATGCCGTGGTCGCCCCGGACGATCTCGATAGCGCTATCGCCGGGTTTACCGCCCGCCTCACCGCCAAATCGCCGCTGACCTTGCGCATCGGCAAGGAAGCCTTCTACCGACAGGACGAAATGGGCACCGCCGACGCCTACGCCTATACCGCCGCTGTCATGGCGCGCAATCTCGCAACCCAAGACGCCGCCGAGGGCATCGACGCTTTCCTCGCCAAGCGCGCGCCCGTTTGGTGCGGGGCCTAAAAATGCCTGTTACCAGCGAAGCCGGCCTGCGCGCTATCCTGACCAGCGTTAAAACCATTGCGATGGTCGGCGCGTCGACCAACTGGAACCGCCCGAGCTATTTCGTGATGAAATATCTCCAGAGCAAAGGCTTCCGCGTCATCCCCGTTAATCCGGGATCGGCGGGGCAAGAGGTGCTGGGCGAGACGATCTACGCGACCCTTGCCGATATCCCCGTTCCGGTCGATATGGTCGATATGTTCCGCAAAGCCGAAGCCGCGCCGGAAGTCGCCGCCGAGGCTATCGCCATCGGGGCAAAAGTGCTGTGGATGCAGCTTGGCATCGAACACGCCGAAGCCGCCGCGACCGCCGAGGCCGCCGGGCTTGAGGTCGTGATGAACCGCTGCCCAAAAATCGAATACGCCCGCCTGTTTGGCGAGCTTGGCTGGGGCGGTATCAATACCGGCATTCTCTCCAGCCGCCGCAAACTCCATTAAATTCAAGAGCATAGGATCAGATCAATGCCGCATCGCAAACCCGGCTTCGAAACCCGCGCCATTCACGCGGGCGGCGCGCCCGACCCGACCACGGGCGCGCGGGTAACGCCGATTTACCAAACCACCGCCTATGTGTTCGACAGCACCGACCACGCCGCCTCGCTCTTCAATCTGCAAACCTATGGCTATATCTATAGCCGCCTGACCAATCCGACCGTGGCGGCGCTGGAAGAGCGTATCGCCAGCCTCGAAGGCGGGCGCGGCGCAACGGCGGCCGCCTCCGGCCATGCCGCGCAACTGATGGCGCTGTTCCCGCTGATGAGCCCCGGCGACGAAGTGGTTGTTTCCAATAAGCTTTACGGCGGCTCGGTGACGCAATTCTCGCGCACCTTCAAAAAATTCGGCTGGCAGGCGATTTTCGTCGATGCCGATGATCCCGAAAACTTCCGCCACGCCGCGACCGAGAAAACCAAGGCGTTCTTCGTCGAGAGCCTCGCCAATCCCGGCGGCGTCATCACCGATCTTGAAGCCGTGGCGCGGGTCGCCGAGGGCGTCGGCGTGCCCCTCATCGTCGATAATACGATGGCGACCCCCTACCTCTGCCGCCCCATCGACTATGGCGCGACCCTCGTGTGCCACTCGACGACGAAGTTTCTCTCCGGTCACGGCACCGCGATGGGCGGCGCGATTGTCGATAGCGGTAGTTTCGATTGGTCGGCGACGCCGGGGCGCTTCCCCAGCCTTGCCGAGCCGGAACCCGCCTATCACGGCTTGCGCTTCCACGAGACCTTCGGCGACCTTGCCTTCACGATCTACGGCCACGCGATTTCTTTACGCGATCTCGGCGCGACGATGGCCCCGATGAATGCCTTCCTGACGATGACCGGCATCGAAACCCTGGCCTTGCGCATGGAACGCCACTGCGCCAATGCCCAAAAGGTCGCCGAGTTTCTCGCCGCCCATGCTGCCGTCGCCTGGGTCAATTACGCGGGCCTGCCGGGGAATAAATATCACGCCCTCGCCGCGCGCTACCTGCCGAAGGGGGCGGGCTCCGTCTTCACCTTCGGCGTGAAGGGCGGCTATGAGGCCGGGGTGAAAATAGTCGAAGGCGTGGAACTTATCTCCCATCTCGCCAATATCGGCGATGTGCGCTCGCTCATCATCCACCCCGCCTCCACCACGCACCGGCAGCTTTCGGACGACCAGCGCGTCACCGCCGGGGCCGGGCCGGACGTGTTACGCCTTTCGGTTGGGCTGGAGAGCGTGGACGATATCATCGCCGATCTGGCTCAAGCTTTGGCGAAGCTAGGGTAGGCCTTCTTTATATTGGGCTACCGCCCAAACCCGTCCGGGGCATGCCCCGGCCCCCCTTTTCTTTTATTGATAAAAAAAGAGGGGTTCGGGGAGCTTGCTCCCCGAGCGGGCGCGGGCGGCAGCCCGCTTTAATTGAGCGCCGATCCCTCGTATTTTACGCCTCGGCGTCCATATCTCCCTTTGGATCGTATCAAGCCTGAAAATGGTCTATCCTGAGGAGACACACGGATGCGTCGGCTTATCGCCCCTTGGGTAGGAACTGTCGCCATGCTGGGATTTTTGGGGTTCGCGCGCGCGGAAACGCCGGGAAGCGCCTATGATTTCACCTTCCAAACCATCGATGGCCAGCCCTTGCCGCTGGCCACTTTCACGGGTAAGGCGGTGTTGATTGTCAATACGGCCTCCCAATGCGGGTTTACGCCGCAGTATAAGGGGCTGGAAGCGCTCTACGACCGCTACGGGCCGAACGGCTTGATCGTGCTGGGCGTGCCGAGCAATGATTTCGGCGGCCAAGAGCCGGGATCGAGCGCAGAGATTAAGAATTTCTGCGAAACCAGCTTCGACGTGAGCTTTCCTCTCACCGAGAAAACCCATGTGGTCGGGGCCGAAGCCCATCCTTTCTACAAATGGGCTGGGGAAAAGCTGGGGCTGGTGGCAAAACCGCGCTGGAATTTTCACAAATATTTGATTGGCCCGGACGGGGCCTTGGTCGATTGGTTCTCAACCCTCACCGAGCCAACCTCCAGCCGCGTTACCAAGGCGATTGAAACGATTCTGCCCGCCAAAAGCGGTTAATTCTTTTGGGGTTCCATAAAAAAGGCCGGTTCCCCGTGCAGGAACCGGCCTTTTTGGCGTGTGCAGGCGGTTAGTTGATCGCGCTCAACTGCCCCTGTTGTACCTTCTGGCGATAATCCGCCATCGCCCGTTGGAAAATATCCAACTCGGTGAAGCGTTGCGCCAGCGCGGTTTGATCGATGGAGCCCGCCGGACGCGTCGACCCCGTGAGCAGCTCGAAGGCCGAGGCGCTGCCGGTGGTCCGCATCAGCGGTTCGAAATCCGCCCGCAGGCGCGACACCATGCCCGGCTCGCCCGACAGCGCGGTCGCAATAGCGAGGTTGATAATCAGCCCCTCCCGCTCCGGCGTCATCGTGCGATCCGAGGGCGAACCCGCCAGCCGCGTCAGCGCCGCAGCCGCTTCCACCCAATTTTGTGCGCGGCTGAACAATTGCGCGCGCAGCAATTCGCCGTCGCGGCTAATGTCGCCTTCGATCACCGACAGGCCGCGATCCGGTTGCCCAGCTTCCATATAAGCGCGCGCCTTCAAGCGACGGCGTTCCTGCTGCAACTCGGGCGGCAAGTTCGGCACGTCGCTGCGGTCGATAGCGATGACGGCATCGTTCGGGCGGCGGTCCAGCAGTTGCACCACGGCCAAACGCGCGCCAACCTTGGCTTTTTCAACCCCGCTCAAGCGCTGATCGATCTGATAGGTCAGCAGATCCGCCGCGCGGTCGAGCAGGTCGATTTGAACGAGACGGTCCGCCAAGCTCTGAATCATCGCATCGCCGCGCGGTCCCGGCGGCGTGAGGTCGCGGTAATCATCGTAGAGCGCGAGCGCAGCCAACGGCGGAACTTTGCCCGGCCCGCCGCCGTCGTAAAGACTAATGAACACATCGGTCATGCGGTCTTTCAGCTTATCGGCATCAGCCACTGCGGGAAATGCACCGAGGCTTCGCGCAAGGTACGCAAGGCTTCACCGATTTGACCGCCCTGGATGTAAAGATCGGCCAGCCGCTTCAACTGCACATATTCAAGCGAGCCGCCCGGCCAGGCGTAGCGCGTCTTTTCCAAGCGCTCGATGGCTTCCAGCCGGTCGATCCGCCCGTCTTTCAAGGCTTCCTCAACCCACACCGGCTCGGCATGCGCCCGGATACGGCGATCATCGGAGGCGATCAGCCGATCCAAGATCGGCAGCGCCGTGGTGCGCCGGTCGGTCTTCAGCATCACCTTGGCGCGAATGAACTCGGCTTCAGCGCGCGCCTCGGGCGGCGCATCGGGGCGGGCCAGCAGATCGGTATAGGCGAGCGCCCGGCGCGAATCGCCCACCTTCTCCGCGGCTTCGGCGGCCAGCAAAACCAACTTCGCGCGCATCGGCATCGGGTAGCTGTCGGGAATGCCGCCCGCGCGCCGGAACAGATCGTCCGCCGAATTCCAGGATTCGACCTGGGCCGAGGCCGCTGCGCGCCACAGCAGCGCTTCGGGATCGGTATCCAAGCGCCGATCCATCAACTCGGGCAGCGCCGCCACCCCTTCTTCGCGCATCACCCGCACGGCACCGCGCAGGGCGAGCAGGGCCGGATCATTGGCGAGCGCCGGCGTCATCCGACCGATCAACTCCAACACGCCGAGCGCGTCGGGATATTGCCCTTGGGCGACGAAAAACTGCGCGAGATCGAAGCGCGCCGACGGGCGGCGCAGCTCGTCGGATTCCGTCACCGCCGTCATCAAGCGCTGGCGGGTTTCCAGAAACGCATCGTCCGGAATTTGCCACTTGGCGAAATCATAGGCCTTCACCGATCCGGGCCGCCCCGGAATCTGCGACAGGCTGAGCGACGCCCCGATGGTTACGGCACTGGGCGTGACGCGAATTTCGACCGTATCCGCCTTCGGCACGATCAACACCCCGGAGAGGGTACGCGGTAGCGCGACTTGCGCAAAATCGCGCGGCGCATCGATCCCGCGCGTCGTCTGCGGCAGGGCAATGAAGCGCCAGAGCGCGCCGGTATCGGGATCGGCGAGCGAAATCGGGAAAGAGGCTTGACTGGTTGCAATCGTAACGAAGCCGCCCTCGGCATCCGACGTAATCGGCAAGGCCGAATCGGGACGTCCCGTCCCCCTCGGACGCAGCAGCACGACGAGCGCCTGCTCTTCCCGGCTGAGCGTCGGGACAAGGCCTGCCGGAACCGCCAAACGCAGCACCGATCCATGCGTCGCCTTCAACTGCTCCGGTTCAACCCGCGTGCGCAGGCGCGTCACCGCCGACAGATCGGCGGCGAGCGGCGCGGCAAACGCTAAATAAAGCTGATCGTCGCGCAAATAGGCCGCCGCCGGGGCGGGGGTCGGAATCCGAATGGTGATGGATTTATCGACCGCCTGCACCGCCGTCAGCGTGATCGGCTGAACCGGCGTCATCGCCGGGGGCACCATCAGCGGCTCGGCGGGAGGCTTCGGCGGCGCGGTAATCGAGGCCGGAACCGGAGCGGGCGCGGGCGTCGGTTGAGCAACGGGGACTGCGGCTTGCTGAGGCTGGGCTTGCGCCACCTGCACGGGAGCCGCCGACGCGGGTAGCGATACCGCCACCTTAGCCGCGCCCGCCGGGCCATTCGGCGGGGCTTGCACATCGAGCAGAATGCGCGTGCCGATTTTGCGATCAACGAGCTTGGCGTTCGGCGGCAAGGCCAGCGCAAATTCGGTGGCGCTGCCATTGGTGGCGGCTTCGACCGTGCCGATGGATTTGGTCAAACGGCGGCGAATATCGGCCAGATCGAACTGCCCGGCTTTATCGAAGGTAATTCGCGCCACACCATCGGCGGAACTCACGCGGTAGCCGGTCCCGGCGGGCCAATCAAAAACGAAGCGCGTAAACGTGCCATTATCGCCGACATTAACCTTCACGCGCGGCACATCGACCGCCGCCACCGAGGCCGGAGCCGCAACCAGCGCCGTCGGGGCTTGTGCCGTTGGCGTTGCCGGTTTCTCTGGGGGCGGCGT
>NZ_LAJY01000263.1 GCF_000963705.1 Elstera litoralis
CCCGCCGCCAAAGCTTCGCTCAGCAACGCATGATAGAAGGCATGCGTATTATCGGAGAATGAGACAAGCTTTAGCGTCTGAGCCGATGCGAAAGGGCTCGCAGCAAGCGCAGTGAGCAGGACAAGCGATTTTAGGAACTTCATACTCTTTCTCCTTATTTTTATAAAACTAACACCTACCGGCGACTTATAAATGAATAACAAACCTGCATCAAAAATTTCAACAAAGTATATTTTAGAGAAAACAGGTTTAATCTTTGATGTATTTGAATTGAATTTGATGTTTCGGCAACGGGTTAACAGCGCGGCGGTTCAGTGCTATAGAGCGGCACTGAAACGAAGAGAGAGAAAAGACGATGATGGATCCCCGGGCTCCACACGCAGCCGTCGCCGACGGTTTGGACAGCTTTACCGATGCCGATGCGGCCCTTGCCCGCATTCAGGCCATTTACGATGGATCGGCCGATACGATCCGCGCTGGGTTCGATGCCCTTGCCAAGGGTGAAACCCAGGCCCCGCAGGCCGCCCTCTATCCCTATCTCGGGATCACCGTGACCGCCGCCGATTTGCACCTGGACGCGCGCTTTGCCTATGGCGCGGCGGTCGATCCAGGGGCCTATGGCACGACGCTGACGCGGCCCGCGCTGCTGGCGGACTACTACCGTGAGCAGATTACGCTGCTGCTGCAAAATCATCGCGTTCCGGTCTATGTCGGCACCAGCCGCCGCGCCATTCCGCTGCCGTTCGTGATCGAAAACTCCACGGCGGATGTGACTGAAACCCAGGTTCGGGAAATGACGCAGTATTTCGCGCTGCCCGATCTCGCGGTGATTGATGACACCATCGCCAACGGTACCTATTTACCGAGTGATGGCCTGCCGCGCCCGCTGTCGCTGTTTACCGCCGAGCGGGTTGATTACTCGATTGCCCGCCTCAGCCATTATACCGCCACCGCGCCGAGACATTTTCAGCGCTTTGTGCTACTGACCAATTATCAGCGCTATGTGGATGAGTTTTGCGCCTACGCCCAGCGCGAAGTCGCAAACGGCGAGACTTATGATAGTTTCGTGGAGCCGGGCGACGTGTTCACGCCCAACCCGCGCCTCACCGATCTGCCCACCAGTGGCACGCCGCTCGCCAACCTGCCGCAGATGCCCGCCTATCATCTCACCCGGCCCGATAAGCTGGGGATTACGATGATTAACATCGGCGTCGGCCCGTCCAACGCCAAAACGATCACCGACCATCTCGCCGTGCTGCGCCCGCACTGCTGGCTGATGCTGGGCCATTGTGCCGGTTTGCGGCGCAGTCAGTTTTTGGGTGATTACGTGCTGGCCCACGGCTATGTGCGCGACGATCAAGTGCTGGACAATGATCTGCCGCCCTTCGTGCCGGTGCCGCCGATTGCCGAAGTGCAGGTGGCGCTTCAGCAAGCGGTCGCCAAGATCACCGGGCTTGAAGGGGCGGACCTCAAAAGCCGGTTGCGCACGGGCTCGGTGCTGACCACCGATAATCGGAACTGGGAGCTGCGCTTTAAAGAAATCTACGCCCGGCTCAATCAATCGCGCGCCATTGCGGTCGATATGGAATCGGCCACCATTGCCGCCAATGGCTTCCGCTTCCGCGTGCCCTATGGAACGCTGCTCTGCGTTTCCGACAAGCCCCTGCACGGCGAAATCAAACTGCGCGGCATGGCCAATGCGGTCTACCGCGAGCGCATTGCCCAGCATTTGGAAATCGGCATCGAAACCGTCGATATTTTGCGGGCCGAAGGCGTGCGCAAGCTGCATTCGCGCAAATTACGCAGTTTCGATGAGCCGAGCTTCCGTTAGGCGCTGCCGATGAAAGGCTGGGCAACCGGGCTTTTAGTCGGCTCGGCCAGCCTCTTCGTCGGCCTCAGCTTTTGGCCCGCGCCGAGTGTGTGGATTCTGGCCGCGCGGGCGGCGGCGGAAGCCGCAACGATTGGCGCACTCGCCGATTGGTTCGCCGTCGTGGCGCTGTTCAAACGCCCGCTCGGGCTGCCGATCCCCCATACCGCCCTATTGCCGCGCAATAAGGCGCGGATCGGCGCGCGGTTGGGGCAGTTCGTCGGCGAGAAATTCCTCGATCCCGACGATCTGGCGCAAAAGCTGACTGAAGCCGACCTGCCGGACCATCTCGCCGGGTGGTTGGAGCAAGATGCGGTCGGTCAGGGCATCGCCGACGCCGCCCTGTCGGTCCTGCCGGGGGCTTTGGACGCGCTGACCGATGCGCGGGTTCAGGCCCAGGTGCAGGCAACGATCACCGATTGGCTGGCGGGGCTCGATCTCGCCGGGCTCAGCCAGCGCGGCCTTGTCGGTTTTGTCGAAGCGGGCGGGCATCTGCCGGTGATCGACAAGGCCGCCGACTGGGCCTTGACCCAATTGGCCAACGAAGAGCCGCGCATCAAAGCCTTCCTACAAGAGCGCGCCGTGACCTATCTGGCCGGGCAGTTGGAGTCCGGCGTTACCCGGCTGCTGCGCCTCGATACGAAAAGCCTCGCCGATGGCAAAATCGCCAAATGGCTGGCGGACGAACTCGCCAATGCCATTCTGGCCGATGCCGTGGCCCGGCTGGAGCAGATCCGCACCGAAGGTAGCCCCCTGCGCTATCAAGCCCACGCTTATCTGTTGCAGCGGGTCCACGCGCTGACTGAGGGCGATGCCTGGGCTGCGACGCTCGACGATCTCAAGCGGCATCTGCTCGCCCCGGAGCGGTTCGGGCCGCAGTTCACGGCGATCTGGACGCGGGTGATTGCCGATCTGCGCACAGGCCTGCCCGCCGCCCGCCCGCGCTTGGTGGCGCTGCTTGCCGATCAACTGCAGGGTTTCGCCGCCCGCTTGCGCGGGGATTCCGCCTTACGCGCGCGGGTTTCGGCGCAGGCCCAAGTGATTTTACGGCGCTTGATTGCCCGCTACCGCCCCTTGGCCGTCGCACATATCGGCAAAACCGTTGCAAGCTGGGACGATAAGGCCGTGGCCGACCAGTTGGAGCAGGCTATTGGCCGCGATTTGCAGTTCATCCGCATCAATGGCACCTGCGTTGGCGCGCTGGCGGGGCTAGTGTTGTTTTTGCTCGATCATTTCTTCCTAGCCGGGCGCTAAGGCGGACGCCATGAACCTCGAAACCATCTCGCTCGACCAATTGCGCGTCTTCGCCAAAGCCGCCGAGCTTGGCAGTTTTTCTGCCGTGGGGCGCGACTTGGGGCGGGCGCAATCGGCCATTAGCTATGCGATCACCACGCTGGAAACTCAGCTTGGCCTGAGCCTCTTCGACCGCAGCGGCCATACGCCGCGACTGACCGAGCAGGGCACAGCGATTCTGGCCGATGCCAAATCGATCCTCGCCCGCACGCAGGGGCTGCACGCCCGCGCCGCCGGATTGCGCGACGGGCTAGAGCCGGAACTCGCCATCGTCATCGATGTGATGTACCCGGTGCCGCGCCTCGCCCGCGTGTTGGGCGACTTCCGCGAGCGCTTCCCCACCGTCACCATGCGCGTCGGCGTCGAGGTTCTGGGCGCAGTCGCCGAGCATGTCATGAACGGTCGGGCGAAATTCGGCGTGATCGGCTCGATGCCGTTTCAACCGGCGGGGCTCGTCGGCGAGGCGCTGCCCCCGATCCGCCTGATCCCCGTGGCCGCCCCGGCCCACGCGCTCGCGACCATGCCGCGCGACAACCGCATGGCCGCCCTGACCGACGAAGTGCAACTGGTGCTCACCGACCGCAGCCGCCTGACCGAGGGTAAGGATTACGCGGTCTATTCGGCGAAAACCTGGCGTTTGTCCGACTTAGGCACCAAGCTGGAGTTTCTGCGCGCGGGCCTTGGTTGGGGCAATATGCCGGAGCATTTGGTGCGCGATGATATTCAGTCTGGGCGGCTGGTGCATCTCTGCGGCATTACCCGCAGCGTCACCGAATGGCTGCCGATGCATCTGGTGCGCCACCCAACCACCGCCCTCGGCCCCGCCGGGCGCTGGCTGTGGGAGGCGATGCTTTCTCCATCGAATAATTAGATAAGTTAACGCGATTTTTCTGCCGATTTCTCGATAGGGGAAATCGAGTAGCGTCGGCCCATCAAAATTCGCTCTTTCTTGGAGACTTTCCGATGTCCGACACTCAAAAATCCGATCTCGCCCTTCTGCTGCTCCGCGTTTCGCTCGGCGTGATGGCCCTCGCCCACGGTTTCTTGCTGAAGGTGCTGACTTTCACCCCCGCCGGGACGGCGCAGTTTTTCGAATCGGTCGGCTATCCGGCCTTCGTCGCCTATCTCGTCATTCTGGGGGAAACCCTCGGCGGGTTGGCCCTGATTGCGGGCGTTTTCACCCGTCTCACCGCCGTCTTGCTGCTGCCGATCCTGATTGGGGCAACGCTGATGCACGTCGGTAATGGTTGGATGTTCAGCAAGCCGAATGGCGGCTGGGAATTCCCCGCATTCTGGACGGTCGCCCTGGTCGTTCAAGCGCTGCTCGGGCCGGGGGCTTACTCGATCGGTCGTCTGCTGCCCACCAGCCTGCCGAGCTTTGTGCGCGCCTAAGGCTTGACCTTCAGGGTCAGACTTGCTCCCCTCCAGGGTGTTCGCCCTGGAGGTTTTTTTTATGTCCGATACGCCGATGCCCCTGCCCCGTTTGGGCGATGCCGCCCCCGATTTCGAGGCCGACAGCACGCACGGGCGGCTGGCCTTAAAAGATTTTCGCGGAAGCTGGCTGGTGCTTTTCTCGCATCCCGCCGATTTCACCCCGGTCTGCACCACCGAGTTTATCGCGCTGGCCAAGGCCGCCGACCGGCTGGGCGCACTGAATTGTCAGCTTCTCGGGCTTTCCATCGATAGCGTCTACAGCCATATCGCGTGGCTGCGCACGATCGAAGCCCAGTTCGGCACCGCCATCGCCTTCCCCGTGCTCGCCGACCACGACCGCGCCGTCGCCCTGCGCTACGGCATGCTAATGCCGGGCGAAAGCAGCACGGAAGCCAGCCGCTGCCTGTTCGTCATCGATCCCGAGGGGATCGTGCGCGCGATGATCTATTATCCGATGATCGTGGGCCGGAATATCGAGGAAGTCGTGCGCCTCGTCACCGCCCTCACTACCACCGCTGCGGCGAAAGCCGCCGCCCCCGCCAATTGGCAACCGGGGGACGCGCTACTGGAACCCGCCCCGCGCACGCTCGACGGGGCCGCTGCGCGCAAAGCCGGGGCCGATTGGTTCCTTCAGTACCGCAAAGCCGATTAGCCCGCGCATGCCCTGCCTCAACCCGGACGGCACCTTGACCGAGGTCGCCCGCAAATTGCTCACGGCTTTAGACGCGGAAGCGATCGCCGCCCCAAGCCTCGCGCAGCACTGCGGCCTGCCCCTGTGGCGCGTGCGGGCCAGCCTGCGGGAATTGCGCGGGCAAGATCTGCTGGAATTCGCTATGGCTATCGGGAACGAGGGGGATCGTCCGCACCGGCTCACCCCCGCCGGGGCCGAGGTTCTGGCGCTGAGCCGCGCGCTCGATGGAGACAGATAGAATGACCAAGCCCGAAAAACCCAGCGGTTTTGCCGCCATGCCCGCCGGAATGCGGCTGTTTATCGTCGCGGGCTTGATGGTCGTCGTCGCCGGGATTGGCGCGATTGCAGCCCTTCTCACGTCCGACCGCCCCATCGGCGCGGCCCAGGAAGGGCGTAGCACGGGATCGCCCTTGGTCGGCGGCGCGTTCACGCTGGTCGATCAAGACGGTAAAACCCGCACCCAGGCCGATTTCGCCGGGAAACTCACCCTCGTCTATTTCGGCTACACGTTCTGCCCCGACGTCTGCCCGACTGGGTTGCAGCGGCTCGCGGAAGGCCTGGACGTGCTGACCGAGGCCGAACGGGCCGAGGTGGTGCCGCTGTTCGTGACCATCGACCCGGCGCGCGATACCAGCGCCGTGCTGAAGGAATATGTGGCCCAGTTTCACCCGGCCCTCATCGGCCTCACGGGAACCGCCGAGCAAGTGGCCGTCGCCGCCAAAGCCTATCGGGTTTACTACCGAAAATCGGACCAAACCAAAGATCAGGCCGATTATTTGATGGATCATTCCTCCATCATCTTCGTCATGGGGCGCGATGGGACGTACAAGGCGCATTTTACCCACGAGAGCAAACCGGAAGATATTGCCGCCGGGATCCGCAAAACGTTGAAGGGCTAAAATAAAAGCCCGTTCACGCGGGGCGGAACAGGCTCAAGTCTTTCGGGAGGCTGGTCTTAAGGGGTTAATGCCCAACAACGAGCCCGTCGATCATGTGCAGCAGTTGGAAGACGATCACGCCAACCAGCCCGCACGCGGCCCCCAGGCCGACCAGCATGGCCATTTTTCCAACGGCAGGCCCCATCGGCGCGCCCTTTAGGCTCGACAGCCGGGTGCTTAGCGTTGCCGACGGCGCAGGCGGCAGCACCGGCGCTTGATATTGCACCGAATAAAGGCGGCGCTTGCCGTTCTCGGCCTCGCTGACGATGCGGACGTTCTTAGCGCCCATCGTGGGGACGAGCTTGCGCACCTGGAGCAAAGCCGTTTCCAGGCTGCGGGCTTCCTGTTGCGCGACCCATTCGCCATCGATACGGGCTTCAATCGTATAGTCCGGCTGTTCGAAGTGGGTTTCCGCGCCCGAAGAAGAGGAAAATTCGGTCATCGGTCTCTCCATTACCAGGGCATAAGTCATATTAACAAAATATTACTCCCCAAGATAGGGGCGCGCTGTGACTTGGCCGTGATAGAATCGAGGCAAGTTTTGCCACAAAAGCATTAAGAATAAATTAG
>NZ_LAJY01000264.1 GCF_000963705.1 Elstera litoralis
TGTCCCAAGAAAATTGTTATTTTTATTCTTTTACTGAATCGTTGAACTAGATAGCTCAGTTATAGAGAGTCGCCCCGCAGTCTGGATGCTCAAATAGCGACAGAGTAGTAAGGTCGTTGCTTCCCTTCCAATTTCACGATAGAAAGAACTATACAGGAACGAATTCACTCGCACGCCTGTACCGTTGCAAGCCCGAACCGAATTGCGTTCTACAGGAAAAATAGGAGCGTCCACATGCTGACATCAATCGAGCTTTGCGCGGGGGCCGGAGGGCAAGCGCTGGGCCTGGAACAGGCCGGGTTTGGGCATGAAGCGCTTGTGGAGATTGATGCTCATTGCTGCCAAACGCTTCGGAACAATCGCCCCCGTTGGAATGTGATTGAGGACGATGTTCGGCAGTTCAAGGACCGTGCGGCTGCTTTTGCAGGTGTCGATCTCGTCGCAGGTGGCCTGCCCTGTCCGCCGTTTTCAGTCGCCGGGAAGCAACTCGGTGAGCAGGATGAGCGCAACCTGTTCAATGATGCGGTCGATATCATTGATGCGGTTCGCCCGCAGGCGGTGATGATCGAGAACGTGCGCGGCTTTCTCGATGCCGTGTTTAGCGACTACCGGGAACGCCTCAAGCGCCAGCTTCGCCAGCTCGGTTACGAAGTGGATTGGCGCTTGCTGAATGCCTCCGATTTCGGCGTCCCACAACTCCGGCCGCGCGTCGTTATCGTCGCGGTGAGGAGTGATCGGTCGGAGTTCTTCGGCTGGCCGGAACCCAACGGCCATAACCCGCCGACAGTAGGTGAAACACTCTACGATATGATGGCGGAACGCGGGTGGCGGGGCGCTCAAGCATGGCGGGATCAGGCTGATGAAATAGCGCCCACGATCGTTGGCGGCTCCAAAAAGCATGGCGGGCCAGACTTAGGGCCAACCCGCGCAAGGCGGGCTTGGGCGGCGCTGAATGTGGAAGGCCGCACTATTGCCGAAGAAGCGCCCGATCCGTTCCATCAGGGGATGCCGCGCTTAACCGTGCCGATGGTTGCCCGGCTTCAAGGGTTTCCCGACGATTGGCAGTTTCACGGGCGGAAGACGAACGCTTATCGGCAAGTCGGTAACGCCTTCCCGCCGCCGGTTGCCCGCGCGGTTGCCGAAAAGATCGCGGAAGCGCTTCGGCGACCGATGCTCAGAGCGTTGCGCGCTTAGGCTTCAAAACACCGGGTAACTGTGCGACCTTGGGGCGGCTGAAATCCGTCCAGGAACATCGTGAAAAAGCAGTTACCCGAGAGCGTCGTTGGGCCAGGGCACCGCGACCACAATTTGCTGACCGTGCTGGCGGAAGAAATCTTTCGGCGTGCCGGGGGCCGGGAGGCGCTTGCCGAGAAATTCCCCCTCATGCTGCGTGACTGTATCGACGCGGTCATTCAAACGCCGAAAACCGGGCGGCGGGCCTATGACGAGTTGGAGAAGACCGAAAAGACCTACATCGGTACCCGCGTTGAAATTGACCTGCGAACCCTGTTGCGCCTGTCGAAGGGGAAGCTCGATACGGTGATCGCGGGGCAGGATGTAGATATCAAGCACACGATGGGCGACAATTGGATGATCCCCACCGAGGCATTCGACCAGCCCTGCATCCTCGTTGCCGCCGATGAAACGAGGGAAAAATGCTATCTGGGTCTATTTGTTGCGCGGCTTGAAAATCTGACCGCCGGGCAAAACAAGGATTCCAAGAAGAGCATTTCGGCGGCGGGCTTCCCCAACATTCTATGGTTGCTCAGGGATCATCCTTACCCGCCGAACTTCTGGCGCACGGTGCCCCATGAGGCGATCGACCGCATCTTTGCGGGGAGCAACGGTAACGCGCGGGTTATGGCGCTATTCCGCGAGGTTCAGGGCCGACCGATCACCCGCGATGTGATCGAGGCAGTAGCGCAGCAGAAGGATTTCATGCGGCGCTTGCGCGCGGACGGTGGCGGGGGAACGCGAGACCAGTTAAAAAAGGAGGGAATTTCTCTGCTGAATGGGCATTTTGATAGCCCACTGATTGCCGAACTTGGGCTTCCGGCGTGCGGAGCCAGCGAGTTTATTTCGGTTAGAACATCTTCTGCATTGGGTTCAGCTTGATATTACTCACATATTTCCAAGATTGAACCCAGATCTTTACAGCTCTAAATTATGGTAAGAACATTTTCCAGGTATAATTGTT
>NZ_LAJY01000265.1 GCF_000963705.1 Elstera litoralis
TCAATAGAAGGAAGCGGCGATGGGGCGAAAGACCGAAACCCTTCGGCCTGCCGCACACTAGCCCCGCTTTTGGCTCTTGCCAAGCCCCACCCCATCCGCTAAATAGCCGCCCACGCCAACCGATGCCGCGCATCTTGGCGCAATATGGCGATGCTGCCGTAGCTCAGTGGTAGAGCACTCCCTTGGTAAGGGAGAGGTCAAGAGTTCAATCCTCTTCGGCAGCACCATTTTAAAGCCTTCAAACCGTTGGTTTGTAAGGCTTTTTTATTGCCTGAGAACAAAGGCCGCTTTGGGCGTGTAGGCCCGTGTAAAATCCGTGCGCACTGTTCTGTTAGCGTTCCACCCGGCCCGCTGTGCTCATGCTGCTGCGGCTTCTCGCGCCACCCTGCCCGTGTCTTCAACCAGAAGATTTGCGCCGTATTGTTGCCTGCCAGCGCCGACTGGAAGAGCGATTGCGCCACCAGCGCATTTGCCTTTTCGAGCCCCTGCGAGAGTTCGTCCCGGAAGCATTTGGTGAGCGTCGGCACTGTGATCGGCTTCCGCGCCGCGCCCGTGATGAAGGTGCAAATCACCTCCTGCTGCACCCCGAAGGCGACGAGCGTTTCGACAAGGCGGCGCTGTTCATCGGTCGGGGTTAAGGCGGGGCGGCCCTCTGAATGTGCATGTCAATTATTTTCAACCAAACTCCATATCCGAGCCGACACCTAATGCAAATCAAACGAATCAATAATAGAGTTTTCATCGACAATAATATTTATACTTCTGTCATATGTATTATCGATTTTTACAGAATACTCTGAACTATATTTTATAGAAAATGAATCTTCATAAAAAATTAATATTTTTCCTGACTTATAAGAAGAATGTTTAAAGACACCATTCTTAACATAAGTCTCATCTATTGGTAATATTGTTTTTATTTTTACTGAGTTTTCGTTCCCCGAAGATCTAGGTATAGACGTCTCAATATCAATCTTCATCAACCCGCCCTCGCGGTCATTTATTCTAATTTCAACTTTTTTCAGAAAAGCTAATGATTTTCCTGAATTTCTGATATATAATGTAAGATCTACGTTCCTATGCGTGTATTGATTATCTTTCAGAATCGTTAAACCAGATAAAAGTAAGTGAGCACACTCAAAGTTCTCAGGTTTATATAATTCTAATAGGGGCCTTTCATTTATTTTTGTCACTTTAATCGACTCTTTAGCAGCGGTAGCTGTTCTCTCTGCCTGCAGGGTTGCCGCCTGCATTTCTTTTCTGGTCTCCTTTAGCTCTTCTCTCTGCGTTTTTTATACTCAAGAGCAACAAGCAGACCGAGATAAAAGTCAGGACTGGGTTAATGATTCCACCGAAGAAATCGCCTACAGGCCCGAGTTTCTCAAAGGCACTCTCGCGCTCCGCTTTTAAGACAATATTGCCCTGAT
>NZ_LAJY01000266.1 GCF_000963705.1 Elstera litoralis
ATCAAAGTGCCAAATTTTTACGCCCGTTATGATTACTGATTATTGCAATCAGCGGTTTTCTCCTCTCTTCAATCCGATTGAGGTACACGCTTTAGAGGGTTATTTAATCCGATTGCATAAGGGGAAGACTTATCCGCCCTATCGGGGAACCCGGCTTAATCTACAGGCGGTTGCTTATGAGGTTGGAATCGATGTTTCCCGTTTATCCGCTGTCAGTACCGACCTTCAACCAATCTTTGACGCCGTGGCGCGGTCCATTGTCGAGGCCGAAATGCGAGGGGAGGGTAGGGCAATCTCGGCGAAGAAAGGGCGGATGAAGCACCCTTCGCAGGATATAGGCCGCGCAATGGTGCCAAAGCCCGTAAGGCGGACCAGAACGCCACAAATGCCGAAGCCTATCGTTCCCTTCCCGGAACCACTGGAGAGGGAATGGCAGGAACCGAACGATCTGGCCGCCGCTTTGCGGTTGCATGCCCGGCGGCATGGCGAAACGCTGTCGCATCTCCATCGCGCGGTGGTGCAGCCGGAGGATAATCTCAGCCGGAGCACGATCAGCAGTTGGGGGCGGGGCACAAAACAACCGCGGTCGGTAGCCAGTCTCGATATTTTACAGCGGATCGAGAAGCGTTACCGGCTCCCAACGGGCTACTTCATGCTGAAAGTTCAGCAACCGGCACGGGCGGCGACCGGGCATGATCTCGATGGCGTATCGCCTGCGGAGCGTCGGCGGTTGGCCTGGCATCTGCCGGATGATTTCAATCAACGCCCCGCCTCTGAGCGGGCTGAAATTCTAAATTGGGTTCGGACGGTCATCATCAGCGGCGCGACAGATTACCGGCGCTATCAAGCGGTGGCGATGCGGCAACATTTCGCCGTGCAGTTTGCCTGTGCCAAAACCGTGCGGCGCGGGCGGGTGCCAGCCCCGGAGACTCTCGGGATCATCGACGCGCCAAAGCGTCTGAACGCCGAGATGGCCGATTTGTTGGCGTTCAAGACCGGGACCTTCGCGGCCTTCGGCTTCCAGCGCAACGGCGTTTGGGGCGAAGAGACGGCCACGCAGAAGATGGAGCACTTCGGCCTGTGGTTCGGGGCTTTTACGGCACCGCGCGCCAGTGACTTGCAGGGGTTCGGGGTCGATCCCGCGCGCCTGACTTTCGCCATGATGGTCTTTCCTCAAGTCTGGGACTGGTATTTGCAGTGGCGCGAGCGCCGTCGCGGTTTCTTCACGCGGTGGGAGATCGATCTTCTCTCCATCGCCGCCGCTTTCACCCGAGAGGAAACCGGATGGCTGCGGCAGATGCCCTGCCTCGCCACGCATTTGCAGGAGATCGAAGGGTTAATCCGGCGCGCCGATATTGACGAGGTTCAGCGCGACTGGCCCGCTGCCTGTGACAGAATGTATCGGCACGCGCGGCGGCGGATCAAGGAAATCGAGCGTGTTGTCCGCGTCCATCGGGACCCGTTCGAACCGATCTTGCCGGTTTTAGAAGCCGCCAGTCCGGTGGCCGAATATCGCAAGATCACCGAGGAAATCCTCCGTCGGAAGCCGGACGAAGCCTTATATCCCCGTCCCGCCGCCGAATCGATGCGGGCGTTCCTGATGCTGCGGCTCGGTTTGCACACCGGCTTGCGCCAGAAGAATCTGCGGGAACTGCTGCTATGCAAACGGGGGGATCTGCCGACCTCCGAGCGTCGGTTGGCCGATGCCAAGCGCGGCGAGCTCCGCTGGAGCCCGCGCGAGCAGGGATGGGAGATCCTGATTCCTTCGGTGGCTTTTAAAAATGCCAATTCTTCCTTCTTCGGCAGCAAACCGTTTCGGCTGATTTTGCCGGATCTTGGCGGGCTCTATGGAATGCTTGAGGTTTATATCGACCGACACCGCGACCGGCTGATCGGCCCGGCCAACGATCCCGGCACGTTTTTTCGTGAAAACCGCAAAAGTCACCAGCACGAACGCCGCCTACGATCAGAATAGTTTCTACGAGGCGTGGCGTCTCATCATTCAGCGCTATGGGATCTACAATCCCTGGACCGGGCGTGGGGCGATTGAAGGCCTCTTGCCGCACGGCCCGCATAATGTCCGCGATGTTCTGGCGACACATATCCTGAAGCAGACCGGCTCCTACGAGCAGGCAAGCTATGCGATCCAAGACACGCCGGAAATGGTTGCCCAGCACTACGGGCGCTTCCTCCCCCAGGACAAGTCCGAAATCGCGGCCCGCATCCTCAACCGCGTCTGGGATGCCGCGTGAGGGGGTGGATGTTCGAAGAGGCTATGCCGCATTGCAAAACAGCCCACGCAGCCTGCCGAGGCGAGAAATTCCAGAATCTGGCAGTACATCGATGCTGATCGCAAGTTAAGATGAAATCCTGCCCCCGCAACCAAATTATACCGCCAAACCCCCCGCCAAAAACGGGGGGTTTGGCGTTTTACCCCTATTTGGCCTTTTTCGCGGGTTCAAGCGGTAGTGGTTGATCTTGGATAAGAGTATGAAATAACAGAAACCTGTTGGCCGATTACCGTATCGCGAGTTAGCTATCACCAGTATACACGAAAAATTTGCAAAACTGCTCGTTCATTCTCGTTGATGAAATATGCCGCCGTTAGCCTGTGGCGTCGTGCACATAAGGTCACGACGTTTCAGGAGAACAATGATGACACAACAGCAAATGTCTTTGGCTGAAGGGATTCGTACCTGGCTTAACGA
>NZ_LAJY01000267.1 GCF_000963705.1 Elstera litoralis
GGCAGATCGCCCCGCATCGGGAACTCGGTGGCGGGCAGGAAAACAGAGGTCTTGTAATCGCGGGTCATGGCCGGGCTTTGCACGCTTATCAGTCATTTGGGAAGGCAGACCGTTCCAGAAACGCCCGCCGGGCGCAAGTGCTGAAAGAATTTTGCCCCGCAGGTCATACGTGCGTTGGCGCTTAGAAGCGCTGGTCATCCCGGTAAGACGGGTGTAGCGTATTTGACTTAATTGCACCGGCCACAGCGCGCAAAGCGCATAGGGGGCAGTAGCATGGGGTCACGAAGCGACCAATTCGCGCCGACCTCGCCGGCATCTCGCAAGTCGAGGGCTCGGTTTCTCCTTCTCTGTGCCTATGGGGTTGCGGCGGCCTCCCTGAGCGTGCCAAGCGGGGCTTTCGCGCAATCCCTTCTGCCCTCCCCCATTCACCTGTCGACCGGCGATGATTACCCGCCGTTTTCCTCCAAAACCGAAGCCGATGGCGGCGCGGCGATGGCCTTGGTGAAGGCGGTTTTCGCCGAACTCAAGCTGCCGCTAACGGTGGAAGTCGAGCCGTGGATGCGCGGGCGCTCCCGCACGCTGGAAAACCAGATCGACGGCACCTTTCCCTATGTGCCGACGCCGGAGCGGCTAGGGCAGTTCCGCTATTCCCGCCCGCTGGCGAGTATCAAAATTCGCCTGTTCACGCGGCCCGGCACGCCCCTTGCGGGCTTACCAATGGCACTGGTGAACGGTCAAACCCTGTGTATTGCCCGAGGCACCGCCCCCTCGGCCCCGTCGCGGCTGCTTTTGGAGGGTCAGCACGTGACGCTGGTCGATGGCAGCGACGTTGCGACCTGCCTCAAGCTGTTGCTCGCCCGCCGCGTCGATATTGTGCAAACCCATGAGCAAATCGCCTATCGGATGCTCCGTGAAATGGGGCAGCCCGTCGAGAGCATCACGCCGATCGGCGGGGACGATCCGCGCAGTTTCGAGGAAACCGGGCTCCACCTCATCGTCTCGCGCAAACACCCCCAGGGCGCGGCGTTGATCGAAGCCTTCGATCGGGGGCTGACGACGCTGCGGGACAATGGCCGCTTTGCCGAAATCCTCTCGCGCTACGGGCTCACACTACCGTCGAGCTGACCCGCAGCCGGTGACAGAGCCCCAGCGCTGCCGTCAACAGCACGACCGCCCCGGCCTGATGGGCGGCCCCCAAATCGACGGGCACTTGGTAGAGCAGCGTTAGAATCCCCAAGGCGATTTGCAGCGACACCGCGCCGATCAGGCGAGCAGCCACCCCCGAACGGAAGGGCAGCGGTTCCACAGGCCAACCGTCAGGCCCAGGCTCCAGCGGCAACCGCCATCGCCAGCACCCGATGGTGAAACTGCACAGCGGCGTGATTCTCGAAGATATTCTGAACGACCGATAGGGCCGGATTACGATAGTCAGGCGGCACCAACCCGTCGCCCATGAAGGGAAACTCGTTATAGATCATCCCCGCATCGAGCCCGGCAACGAAGGCCCCCGCCAGAATCGTCACCGCGATAAGGGCGAGAAACCCCGTCGCCGCGCGCTTTTCGGCGGCACGGTTCGGCGTGGCCGCGCGCGGCTGCACGAGCCCGAAGGCCGTCCACAGGGTAAGTGCATAGATCACCAGCGCCATGCCGAGGTGCGTCGCCAGCCGATAGGCGCTGACGGCGGGCACATCGCGCAGCCCGCTCGCGACCATCCACCAGCCAATCGCCCCTTGTAGGCCGCCCAGGGCAAAAAGCAGCAAAACCCGCCGCTTCAACGCCCCGTCGAACGCGCCGCGCAGCCAGAAAATCAACATCGGCACGGCAAAGACCACGCCGATCAACCGCCCCCACAGCCGATGGATGAACTCCCACCAGAAGATCGTCTTGAACTCCGCAAGGCTCATGCCCCGGTTGACCTGCTGATACTGCGGGCTTTGCTGGTAGAGGGTGAATTGCGTTTGCCAATCGGCCTCCGACAAAGGCGGCAACGTGCCGCTGATCGGCTCCCAGCGCACGATGGAAAGACCGCTTTCCGTCAGCCGCGTCACCCCGCCGATGACCACCATCGCAAAGATCATCGCCGCCCCGAAGAACAGCCAGAGCGCCACCGCGCGGCGGGCGGGCGGGGCAAGAGCGGGGCGGGCGGTAGCGGTCAGCGTGGAAACAGACATGAAAGCCTTCACTTCGGTCAGCGCAGGTCGGGGAGATCCACGGCGTGCGGTAGGGCAAAAAGCGTCATGGGCGCGGTGCGCCCGCGCGGAACAATAGAATGCTCGGCGGCCCCTTCAAGCCTTATCCCCGCTCTTTCCAGCACGATTTCAGAAACGACGAGCTGGGCCTTGAAGTCTTTCGACAGGCCTTCGAGGCGGGAGGCGGTATTGACCGTATCGCCGATAGCGGTGAGGCCGAAGGCGAGGCCGTGACCCATTTCCCCCACAATCGCAAGCCCTTGGTGAATGCCGATGCCCATGCGCAACGGCGCGTCAAGATCATGGGCGAAGTCGGCATTGAGCGCGTCCAGCCGTTCCGCCATGCGGCGCGCGGCGCGCAGGGCCGAGCGCGCGGCATAGGGCGGGTCTTCCCGCTCATAGCCGAACAGCGCCATCACCCCATCGCCGCTAAACTGCGTCACCGTGCCGCCCGCAGCGCCAATCGCCTCGCCCATCTCGGCAAAATAGCGGTTCAGAATGAAGACGATATCGAAGGGTAGTTTCTGTTCCGACAGGCTGGTGAAACCGCGCAAATCGGCAAACAGCACGGCGATTTCCATTTCCATGCCATGCGTCTGCTCGGGCCGGGCGAACCCATCTTGCGGCAGGGCATGGGCGGGCAAGAGCGGCGTGATTTCGATATCCTGCTGCGGGCGAATCTGGCAGGCGAGGCGCACGGTCGGCGGGGCGGAAATCCGGGCGAGCACGCGGGCTTCATTGGCGTCGGGCGGCGGCAGGCTGTCGCCGCCCTGGCCGATACGCACCCGGCAGGTGGAACAGCGCCCGCGCCCACCGCAAACGGAGGCGTGGGGGATATTGCTCATGCGGCTGATTTCCAGCAGCGTGCGCCCGCGCGGCACCGCCACCATGCGCCCACCGTGGTACTGCACCCGCACCCGCCCGCGCCGCCCTTCGATTTGGCTGCGCAGAATGCGGGCGACGACCACGAGGCCGAGCCCAGCGAGCAGGGCAAAGCGCAACCCATCGCGCAACGCTAGCAGATGCGCGGCATCCTCCGGTTTTGGCAGTTTCATGCTGGCAATCGCCTGCGCCTGCCACGCCGGATCGCGCATCATCACCATCACTTCGCGGCCGGTTTGGAAAAAGCTGATGAGCACCAGCACGGGCATGAGCAGGGCAAAGGCGAAGAGCCAGGGCCGGGCTTTAGGGAACCACGGCTTCAGGCGCAGCCAATAATGCAGGCCGATACAGCCGTGCAACCAAGCAAACACCAGGGTTCCGGCTTGAAGAAGCTGTTTTTCGGTGCCGAACAGGCTCCAGAGCACATAGGTATAACTATCTTGCAGATCATAAAGGTCGAAAGCGACGCGGGTGCTGACGACATGCTCGATCAGCATATAAGGGATCAAGGCCCCGGTGAGCAGTTGCGCCGCCTCCCAACGCTTCAGCCGGAAGGACCGCCGCCGAAAGATCGCCCAATAGGCAAGGCCGACGTGGATCGTCACGGCGCTCAGCAGCGTATAGGTGCCGGTTTTCGACCACCAGGGCGACATGAAATCGCCCTGCCACGCCTGCATTGCATCGAGCGACACCAGCCCGACCAGATGATTGCTGAAATGGGTGAGGATATAGCTGAACAGGACCAGCCCGCTTATCAGCCGCAGGCGATTGACGATTTGGGCGGCGGTGAAATTCCACGGCATTACAAGGCGCGGCGGCGCGGCGCGTTGGCTTTTTAACGGCAGGTTCATGGTCATCGTCGGTCCCCAGCCCTGTCGGTCCAACCAGCGTTTGATGCAAAGCGGCTTGCATTTTTCGCAACACAGTCTAAATCGGCGCAGCAGTGGCGGCAATTGGTCGCTGCGCCGGGGCTTTTCCCGGCAGAATGGTAAGGCAGGCAAGGAGTCCCACCTTGGTTCCCATGATTGAGGCCCAGGCACTGACCAAATCGTTCGGCGGCACCGATGCGGTGCGGGACGTTAGCTTTTCCGTCGCCAAGGGCGAAGTGCTCGGTTTTCTCGGCCCGAACGGCGCGGGCAAATCGACCACGATGAAAATGATAACCGGCTTTCTCACGCCGACGCGCGGCACGGCCCGCGTCTGTGGGCACGATATTCTGACGCAAACAAGGGCGGCCCAGCGCCGCCTTGGCTATTTGCCCGAAGGCGCACCCGCCTATGGCGATATGACGCCCTTCGGCCTGCTCAGCTTCGTTGCCGATGTGCGCGGCCTGAAGGGGGCTGAGCGCCGCAAGCGGATCGAGGCGGCCTTGGATGCGGCCCAGGTGCGCGGCGTCGTGCATCAGCCTATCGACACGCTCTCCAAAGGCTTCAAGCGCCGCGTCGGGCTCGCACAGGCGCTGCTGCACGATCCCGATGTGCTGATTCTTGATGAGCCGACCGACGGGCTCGACCCCAATCAAAAGCATGACGTGCGCAGCCTCATTCGCGAGATGGCCCCGGAGAAGGCTATTCTGATTTCCACTCATATTCTGGAAGAAGTCGAGGCCCTTTGTTCTCGTACGCTCGTCATCGCCCGTGGATGCATCGTTGCCGATAATACCCCGGCGGAACTGCTGCGCCGCGACCCGCTGCACGGGGCCGTCATTCTATCGGTCGTGGCCGCCGCCCGCTCGGCGCTGCTGCCGAAGCTTCAGTTGATCCCCGGCGTGCTCGCGGTGGCCGAAGAGGGCGAAACCCTCGTCGTGCGCCCGGTGCCGGGCCGCGAAGCCGATGTGCTGGCGGGGCTGACGCAGGCGATTCGCGCCGAAAATTGGCCCGTCGCCGAAATTTATCAGCAGCGCGGGCGGCTCGATGTCGTCTTCCGCACGCTCACCACCGATGCGCGCGCGCGCGCGGCCTGATCCCGAGGAGTTTGCTCATGGTTCCGGCTTTTGCTGTGTTCAAGCGCGAGATTGCGAGCTATTTCGCAACGCCGCTTGCCTATGTTTTTCTGGTGATCTTCCTGGTGCTCGCCACGTCCCTAACCTTCTACATGGGGAATTTCTTCGAGCGCGGGCAGGCCGATCTTCAGGCTTTTTTCAATTTCCTGCCGTGGCTGTACCTCTTCCTCGTTCCGGCCCTGTCGATGCGGCTTTGGGCGGACGAGCGCAAGAGCGGCACGATTGAACTGCTGCTGACCTTGCCGCTCGCCGTAGGGCATGCGGTGGTGGGGAAATTCCTCGCCTCCTGGGCCTTTTTGCGCGGTCGGGCTGCTGCTGGCGTTTCCGCTGGTCATCGCCGTTTCGGTGCTGGGCACGCCCGACTATGGCGTGATCGCCGCCAGCGCTATCGGCGCGCTGCTGTTGAGCGGGGCGTTTCTTGCCATTGGCTCGGCCATGTCGGCGCTGACGCGCAATCAGGTGATCGCCTTCGTGCTGACCGCGACGGTCTGCTTCCTGGTGACGGCCTCCGGTACCAGCTTGGTGACGGGGGCTTTTGCGAATTGGGCACCGACAGCGCTGGTGGAATTCGTCAGCGGCTTTAGCGCGCTCACCCATTTCGCCAATCTCCAGCGCGGCATTATCGATGCGCGCGATGTTCTCTACTTCGGCTCGCTGATCGTCGGGTTTCTGACGATTACCGCGCTGATCGTCGATTTGAAGAAGGCGGAATAGCCATGACATCCCGCTTTTCCCGTCAAACCCTGGTGCTGCTGGGGATTCTCGCAGCGCTGGTCTTGATCGTTTCCGTCAATATCATCGGTGCGGGGTGGCTGCGCGGCACCCGGCTCGATCTGACCGAAACCAAGCTCTATACCCTCTCGCCCGCGACGCAACGCACGCTGGGGCAGATCGAGGAGCCGATCACGCTGCGGCTGTTCGTCTCCGACCGGCTGACCCGCGAAGTGCCGAGCTTCGCCGCTTACGCCCAGCGCGTGCGCGATTTGCTGAAGGATTACGCCAGCCTGACGCGCGGCCGCCTGACGGTCGAAGTCCTGAGCCCCGACCCCTTCTCCCCGGTGGAAGACCGCGCGGTCTCCTACGGGCTCCAGGGCGTGCCCATCGATCAGGGCGGCGAGCAGGTTTATTTCGGCCTCGTGGGCAGCAATTCCACCGACGATCAGGAGGTCATCGCCTTCTTCGCGCCGGAACGGGAACGTTTCCTCGAATATGATCTGACCAAAATGGTCGCCAAACTGGCGCGTCCGAAGCAGCGGACCATCGGCTTGCTGTCGACGCTGCCGCTTGCGGGCGATCCGGCCTTGCAGCAGCAGGGCGGTAGCGGCAATTGGTTGATCTACGATCAATTGAGCCAGGGCTTCACGATCAAAACGCTGGAAACCAGCGTGAAGCAGATCCCGGCGGAGATTGATGTTCTCTGGGTCGTCCACCCGGCCAATCTGCCGGAAGCGACGCTTTACGCGATCGATCAGTTCGTGCTCAAAGGCGGGCGGGCGCTGATTCAGGTCGATCCTGTGTCCGAAGCCGCCGCCTCCCGCGCGCGGATGATGGCGATGCAGGGCATGCCGGGCACGCCGCCCGCGTCCACCCTGGAGCCTTTGTTCAAAGCCTGGGGCGTTCAACTCGTTCCCGACCGGGTGGTCGGCGACCGGCGCAATGCGCGCAAGGTGTCGGCGGGCGGCACGGCAACCCGCGTGCAGGCGGTCGATTATCTCGCCTGGATTTCGGTGCCGAAAGCCCAGTTGGCGGCGAATGATTCGCTGACCGGCGATCTGCAAACCCTCTCCTTCGCCAGCGCCGGGATTCTGGAAGCGCTGCCGGGGGCGGGGACGCAGTTCACGCCGCTGGCCTCCTCCTCCTCCGTCTCGATGAAGCTGGATGCCGCCAAGCTGCGCGGCCAGCCCGATATCGTTGCCCTGCTGCGCGGTTTCCAAAGCGAAGGCTTGCCGCTGACGATGGCGGCGCGCGTGACTGGTCCCGCGAAAACCGCCTATCCCGATGCCCTCCCGGAAGGGGCGGATACGGCGGAGCGGGTGACGGAGGCGCAAGCGCCGCTCAACCTCGTCATCGTCGCCGATACCGATATGCTGGAAGAACGCTTCTGGGCACAGGTGCAGAATTTCTTCGGGCAGAAGGTGGCTGTGCCCAATGCGGGCAATGGCGATTTCATCACCAATGCCTTGGATAATCTCGCGGGCGGCTCGGCCTTGGCGGGCCTCACCTCGCGCACGATTATCGACCGGCCCTTTACCGCTATCCGCGCCCTGGAGCAGGAGGCGGAAACCCGCTTCCGCGCCAAAGAGCAGGAGTTGCAGGATAAGATCAAGGAAATCGAAAAGAAGCTGTCGGAACTCCGGGGCCGCGAAGCCCCCGTGAAGGGCCAGCCGCAAACGGCCAGCCTGTCGCCGGAGCAAGTGAAAGAGATCGAAACCTTCCGGGGCGATCTCTTGCGCACCCGCGCCGAATTGCGCGACGTGCAGCTTGCCCTGCGCACCGATATCGAGGCCCTGCAAAGCCGCATTCGGCTCTGGACCATCGGCGCGGTGCCGGTTGCCTTGGTCGTGCTCGCGGTGGGGTTAGGGATTTGGCGGCGGCGTCGGGCGCACGCGGCTGCCGCCGTTGCGCGTACTCTCGGTCAAGGGTGAGGTGTGAAATGCAAACTCGGTCGCTTCTCCTCCTCCTCGGTCTGTCCGTCGCCAGCGCGGCGGGGGCCATCGTTACCCTGCAAGCGGATCAACCCGCGCGCAGCCTGCCCGCCGGCGTGAAGCTCTTCGCCGACCTTGCTACCAAGCAGGGCCAGGTGACGCGCATCACGCTCAGCCAAGGCAAAGAGAAACTCACCCTGGTCCGCCAGGGTGACGCTTGGGGCCTTGCCGAAAAGAGTGGTTACACAGTCGCGCCGGAGAAAATTCGGCAAATCCTGGTCGATCTGACCGAGGTGGAAACCCTCGAAGGCAAGACCAGCAAGCCCGAGCTTTACGCGCGCCTCAACGTCGATGAGGGCGAAACCGCGTCGTCGCGCCGCCTCACCGTCTATGGCGAGAAGGACGCGGTTCTGGCCGATGTCTTCCTCGGCAAGCTGCGCGCCAGCGCGGTGAACGCCGCTGCCCTCGGGCTCGACAAGCCGATGCTCTACCTGCGCAAAGCGGGCGAGGCGCAAGCCTTCCTGGTCGAAAGCCGCCTCAATCCCAAGGTCGAGGCGCTGGAGTGGCTGGCGAAAGACCTGTTCGACGTACCGCAGGAAAAAGTCAGTGCCGTCACCCTCACCGGGGCTGATGGGGCGGTCATCGACATCGCCCGCGCGGCGGATGCCACCCCGCCGGACTTTATCGTCACCAACCCACCGGAAGGCCGGGTGTCGAAGAAGGGCTGGGAGGTCACGGGGGTGGCGGCCACTTTGGAGGCGATGGCGCTCGAAGACGTGCGCCCTGTTTCGTCGCTCCCCGCCGATGCACCGAAAAGCCTGAGCCGCTTCAGCCTCACCGACGGCGCGCCAATCACGGTGACGCTGGTGAAAGCTGATGGGGCCGATTGGGCACTGTTCGAGGGCGAGAACGACGCGCTGAAAGCGACCAAAGGCTGGGCCTACAAGCTGCCGAGCTACAAACTGGAGCGGCTGCAAAAATCGATGGCGGACCTGACGGAAGAGCCGAAGAGTTAGCGGCGGCGCAGCTTCCCCCACGCCTGCCGCAGCATCGCCCCATCCTGGGCGGTCGGCAGGAAGAGGGTTGCGGGCGATAGGTGCAGATGCTTCCAGGCCAAAGCGCCGAGCACGAGCACCTGCGCCCAGCGCACCGCGACGAAGCTGAAGGCCGCGCCGTTCAGCCCGTAGATCGGTAGCAGCACCAGCAGCAGTCCGGCGTTCAGGGCGAGGGTTAGGCCCTCGTTGATCGAGAGCGCCAGCGTGCGGTTCCAGGCCTTGAAGGCGAGCGCCAGGAACTCGCGGATGGTCAGCGGCAGAATGCCTAAAATCAGCCAGCGCACCAAATCGCTGGCCTCGGCATAGTCCGCCCCGAAGACGAGCCGCAGGAACAGCGGCGCGATCAGCCACAGCACCCCGGAGGCGGCGATCATCAGCGCGAGCGTGAGGCGCAGATAGAGCCCGACGACCGCCCCCCGCGCCGCAGGGTCGCTTTCGGCACAGGCGCGCGGAAAGGCGATCTGCGCCACCGAATAGGCCAGCGTCACCGGAATTTGGCTGACACTGGTCGCGACCATATAGAAGCCCAGCGCCGCCGAGGGTAAATAGGTTTGGATCAACCATTGGTCGATCCGGCTATTGGCCTGATAGATTAGGCCGGACGCATAGATTCGCCCGCCATAGGCCAGCATCTCCCTAGCCGCTTCGGGTTCCGGCTTAATCCCGCCCCAACCGCGCCGGACCAGGGCCACCACGGGGATAATCACGGTGGGGAGATGCGCCAGCAGATAGGCCCCCGCCACCGCCAGCAGGCCGCGTTCGCCCAACAACCACAGGGCCGCAATCGCCAGCGGATAACCCAAGGCAAGGGTGATGCGGATGAGGTTCCAGAGCCCCAACATCCCCTTGCCGCGCAGCATATCCTGAAAAATCAACCCGAGGATGTGGCAGGGAATGAGCCCCAGCAGCAAAAACACCGCCTGAAGCAGCTCGGGCTTATCGCCAGGGTAGACGTGCGGCACCACGCCAAACCAGCAGATCAAAATTGCCACAGCGCTGACGGCAAGCCCGCTCCACAGGCCGGTGGCGAAGACCTGGCGGTCCTTCAGCTTGGCCGTGGCGCTGAAATAGAGTGCGGCGTCGTTCAGCCCCAGCAGCAGCATATAGGCGAGCGTCGTCGGCCAAAGCTGGGCGGCGGCCAAGTCGCCCCGCCCCTCCGGCCCCAACAGCCGCGCCGCCAAAACCCCGGAAGCGAAATTCCCGCCCTGCACTAATAAAGTGGTAAGCAGTGTCAGGATAAGAGTTTTCATCGGGGGGCTCGGAACCATTCTGATTGGCCGCAGGTTAACAGGAGCACTCAGGTTCCCCTTGCGCGGAACGCGGCGGCGGGGATACTACGCCCGCGTTCCCAGCCGCTGCAATCAAGGAGTCTCGCAATGACCCGCTACAAACGCTTGATGATTAAACTCAGCGGGGCAGCTATGGGCAGCGGCGGTGGCATCTTCGATAAAGACGCCATCGAGCATATCGTGGCCGAAGTCGTTTCCGCCGTCGATATCGGCGCACAGGTCGTCATCACCGTCGGCGGCGGCAATATCTTTCGCGGCAATATCGCCGAAACCTGGAATATCGAACGCGCCGAAGCCGATAATATGGGCATGCTCGGCACCGTGATTAACGGGGTCATGCTGCGTGCGGCCATCAATGCCCGCACCGATACCGACGTGCGCGTGATGACGGCGATTCAGATCAACCAAATCGCCGAACCCTATATTCGCCTGCGCGCCGCCCGGCACTTGGAAAAAGGCTCGATCGTCATTCTCGTCGGCGGCATCGGCCAGCCTTACGTGACGACCGATTATCCTTCGGTCCAGCGCGCGCTCGAACTGCAATGCGATGCGATCCTTGCGGCCAAGCACGGGGTGGACGGCGTCTATACTGCCGATCCAAAGAAGCATACGGACGCGAAACGCTACCGCAGCCTCTCCTATGATGACGTTATCAGCCAAGACCTGCGTGTCATGGACCAATCAGCAATGCTGCTGGCGCGCGACCATCAT
>NZ_LAJY01000268.1 GCF_000963705.1 Elstera litoralis
CCGAGGTCGTGGTTGCCGAGCCTGCGGTTGCGGTGCCGGTCGCGCCTGAAACGGTTCCCCCGGCCCCTGAACCCGAGGTGGCCCCCGCGATCACCTCAGACCCTTTCCCTAATTTCAAACAAGGACACAGCATCATGGCCACTGCCGAACAGACTTTCGCGACTGCCAAAGAACAATTCGAAAAATTCAGCAAGGGCTTCCTCAGCAGCTTCGGTAGCGGCTTTGGTGGCTTTGGCGATTTCGCGTCGGTCGGCCGGGATAATGTGGAAGCCTTCGTGAAGGCCTCGACGATTTTCGTCAAAGGCACCGAAGAAATCACCAAGTCGGTCGCCGCCCTGACCCAGTCGCAAGTGGAAGCCTCGCTGGCCACCACGAAGGCGCTGATGGGCGTCACCAACTTCAAGCAGGCCATCGAACTGCAAAACGAAGCCGCCAAGACCAGCTTCGATAAGCTCGTGTCCGAAGGCAATAAGATCACCGAACTGTCGATGAAGGTCGCCAACGAAGCCATCGAGCCGATCCAGGCCCGCGTGACCTTGGCCGTCGAAAAGATCATGAAGCCCGCTGCCTAAGCGCTTCACGCTCTGATGAAAACCCGGCGGGGGCCTCCCTCGCCGGGTTTTTTTATGTCAAAAGTGCGGCTATGCGCTTGCCTAACTTTACGCCACGGGAAACTTCGGTATGCTGCCCCCATGAGCAGCAGCTATTCCATCGCGCAACTGACCGCCGAGTTCGACATCACCCCTAGGGCCATTCGATTCTATGAGGATCGGGGCCTGATAACCCCGCGCCGCAATGGCAACCGCCGGGTCTATTCCCCGCGCGACCGGGTGCGGCTCAAACTTATCCTGCGCGGCAAGCGGCTGGGCCTATCGCTCGACGAAATCCGCGAAATCATCGACATGTATGATAACGAGACCGACGCGGGGGAAGCCCAGCGCGCGCAGCTCGATCTGCTGCTCGATAAAATCCGTAAACGCCGCCAAACCCTCATGGCGCAAAAGCAGGATATCGATGTGCTGCTGGATTTCATGGACCGGGTGGAGGCCGATTGCACGGAGGCCTTGATTGCGCTGGGCGATGGTGGCAAGCTCTCCGTAAAGTGACGCGCGCGTAAAGTTTTGGCGGACCAAACCGCCGAACAAAGCTGAAAAGCCGCCGCGTCTTCCGGGGAAGGAAAAGACGATGGCGGAAAGTTTTGCGCTCACGACCGACAGCGATGCAGCCGTGCTGGCTCATCTGACCGAGGTGCTGGCCAGTCAAAGCTTTACCCAATCGATGGGCGTGAGCATCCTCTGGGCCACGCGCGGCGAATGTGCCCTGGTGCTGCCGTCTCGGCCCGATCTCTGCCAGCAAGACGGTTTCTTCCACGGCGGCGCGGTGTCGGCCTTTGTCGATGTCTCGGGCGGTTACGCCGCCTGGTCGGTGGCGGAACCGGGGCATAATGTGCTGACCGTCGAATATAAAACCAATTTCCTCAAGCCTGCCTTGGGCTCCCGCCTCATCGGCCACGGCAAGGTGAAACGCGCCGGGCGCAGCCTGACCGTCACCGAGGTCGATATTTACGGCGAGCGCAATGGCGCGCTGAGCCTCTGCGCCTGCGCGTTGCAAACCCTGATGAATCTGGCCCCCACGGCCTAACGAAGCGAGCCCGACCATGCCGAATGATTTTCCGTCGCTGAATTTCGCCCTTGGGGAAGATTTGGATATGCTGCGCGACAGCGTGCGCAGCTTCGCGGCTGACCGCATCGCCCCCATCGCCGCCGAAACCGACCTGAAGAACGAATTCCCCAACCACCTGTGGCGGGAAATGGGCGATCTCGGCATTCTCGGCGTCACCGTGCCCGAAGAATATGGCGGCGCGGGCATGGGCTATCTGGCGCATGCGGTGGCGATGGAAGAGGTTAGCCGGGCCTCGGCCTCCATCGGCCTGTCCTACGGCGCGCACTCGAACCTCTGCGTCAATCAGCTCAAGCTGAACGGCAGTGACGCGCAAAAGCGCCGCTACCTGCCGAAACTCATCTCCGGCGAGCATATCGGCGCGCTCGCCATGTCCGAACCCGGCGCGGGGTCGGACGTCGTCTCCATGCGCCTGCGCGCCGATAAAAAGGGCGACCGCTACATCCTCAACGGCAACAAAATGTGGATCACCAACGGGCCGGACGCCGACACCCTCGTCGTCTACGCCAAAACCGATCCCGACGCCGGGCCGCGCGGCATGACCGCCTTTATCGTGGAAAAAACCTTCAAAGGCTTCCGCACCGCCCAAAAGCTCGACAAGCTCGGCATGCGCGGCTCCAATACCTGCGAACTCGTTTTTGAAGACTGCGAAGTCCCGGAAGAAAACGTGCTGAACGCCGTCGGGCGCGGCGTGAACGTGCTGATGAGCGGGCTCGATTTCGAGCGCGTCGTGCTCGCCGCCGGTCCCATCGGCATTATGCAAGCCTGCCTGGACGTGGTGATCCCCTACCTGCACGACCGCCACCAGTTCGGCCAGCCCATCGGCGAGTTCCAACTGATGCAAGGCAAGCTCGCCGATATGTATGTGACCCTCAACGCCAGTAGAGCCTACGTCTACGCCGTGGCCGCCGCCTGCGACCGCGGCACCGTCACCCGCAAAGACGCCGCCGGCTGCATCCTCTATGCCGCCGAAAAAGCCACCTGGATGGCGCTCGAAGCCATCCAATGCCTCGGCGGCAACGGCTACATCAACGAATACCCCACCGGCCGATTGCTCCGCGACGCGAAACTCTATGAAATCGGCGCAGGCACCAGCGAGATTCGCCGCTGGCTGATCGGGCGGGAATTGTTCGCGGAGACGAAGTAGCGCGGTCGGGCAGGGGCTTCGCGGGGCGCTGCCCCGCACCCCGCCAGGGGGAGGCCTCCCCCTGGACCGTGGGAATGATATCAATTTCTGTTTTGCTGGGGCGGAACAAAATGCTGGAACCCGAATATAAAAACCTATCCACTTTTGAGTCTTATTTTAAGAAACCGTACTTTCCAGGGGAAAAAGAAATTCCCACTTTGGTTCATTATACTACATTGGATTCTTTGCTTGGGATTGTTGGGAAGCAGAAGTTTTGGGCTACTCACATTTCTTATATGAATGACCCTCATGACGGTTATGAATTATATTCATTCGTAATGTTAATTATAAGAGAGCACTTATTGTCTGCAAATTATGGAGAAAAAATCTCCACTCTAGATAATCTGTACGGTCAGGGGGTTTATATAGATCCGAATTTTTTTTCTGATTATGAAAAACTGTCTATTGATATAGATGAAAATGAATTTCTTTTCGATATATACGTGACGATGATATCTATAAGACAGGCAAGAGATTGTTTTGGCGATAAAAAACTAAATAAATTTTTGATCTCGTTCTCAAAATATCATGAAGACAATCATATTGATAGATGGCGTACGTATGCTAATGATGCAACCGGATTCCGTTTGGAATTTGATTTCTCTGCATTCAAAAAATCCGTCCTTAAATGTTTTAATGCTCCCG
>NZ_LAJY01000269.1 GCF_000963705.1 Elstera litoralis
CCTGGGGCCTCGCGCGCATGCCGATAGCCGCGCTCGCCGATGGACCGGAGGAGGTGCGCTGGCGGGCGTTGGCGCGGCTGGGGGCCTGGGCGGGCGGCAGTGCCTATCCACCGCGTTTTTGAGGGCGTACAGCGGCTACTGAGTCGCTTGCAGGCTGCTGCGGAGGGGCGCGACGCGATCACCCTCGGCGGCGCGCTCTGGGTGCGCTCTGGGACGGTTCTTTTGGATCGGGCGCGAGCTTGCGGCCCTTGCCGCGCCCCTGCCGCTTCCGCCGGGTGCATTATCGGCGCGCTGGGACGGGCGGTTTCGCGCTCTCGCCTTGGAAAAAGATTGGACTCTGAGTGGCTTAGGCGCGGCGGCGGCGGCGCAGTTGCGCCGGTCGCCCGCCCTGAAGCAGCCGCAAACCTGGGGGGCTTCGATGCTAGCGCGGACCCCGGCGGCGCTTCTGGCGGGAATCCCTGCGTTTCAACGTCTTGACTGTCCTCCTTCGTGCCCCACTTGTCAAAAATGCCAGGGTTGTCCCCCCGCTTTTGTCGACGCCGCTGCGTCCCCTTGTCGCCGGGGGGGAGCGGGGGAGTTGACGGCAGGTCGGATCGGGGGCATGTCACTGGGAATGATCGATGCCATCGGGTGCGCCACTTGTGCCCGATCTGGTGCGGAAAGGGTGGAGCCTCGTGAATAATATCGGGAAAAATCTAGCGCTCTGGGCGATTATCGCCGTCTTACTGGTGGCGCTCTTCAACCTGTTTCAGAGCCCGTCCACGCGCTCCGGCCAGTCGCAAATCGCTTTTTCTGATTTCTTGTCGGAAGTTCAGCAAGGGCGCGTGACAGAAGTGACGATCCAGGGGCCGAATATTACGGGCCGCTACGCCGATAACCGGACGTTCACGACCTATTCGCCGCAAGACCCCGGCCTTGTCGATCGTCTGGTGAAGCAGAACGTCCGCATTATTGCCGCGCCGATCGAGGATGGTATTCCTGGTATTCTCGGTATTCTCGTCTCCTGGTTCCCGATGTTGCTCTTTATCGGCGTGTGGATTTTCTTCATGCGTCAGATGCAGTCCGGCGGCGGCAAGGCGATGGGCTTCGGCAAATCGCGCGCGCGCCTTCTGACCGAAAAGGTCGGTCGCGTCACTTTCGATGACGTTGCGGGCATCGAAGAAGCCAAGCAGGAACTGAATGAAATCGTCGAATTCCTGCGCGACCCGCAGAAGTTCCAGCGCTTGGGCGGCAAGATTCCGAAAGGCGTACTGCTGGTCGGCCCGCCGGGTACGGGTAAGACGCTGCTGGCCCGCGCGATTGCTGGTGAAGCCAATGTGCCGTTCTTCACCATTTCGGGCTCCGACTTCGTTGAAATGTTCGTTGGCGTCGGCGCGAGCCGCGTGCGCGATATGTTCGAACAGGGCAAGAAAAACGCCCCTTGCATTATCTTTATCGACGAAATCGATGCGGTCGGTCGCCATCGCGGCGCGGGCCTCGGCGGCGGCAATGACGAGCGCGAACAAACGCTCAATCAGTTGCTGGTCGAAATGGATGGGTTCGAGGCCAATGAAGGCGTGATCCTGATCGCGGCGACCAACCGTCCCGACGTGCTCGATCCGGCGCTGCTGCGCCCCGGCCGTTTCGACCGTCAGGTCGTTGTCGCCAACCCGGATATCAACGGGCGCGAGCAGATCCTGAAGGTTCATATGCGTAAAGTGCCGCTGTCGGCCGATGTTGATCCGCGTGTGATTGCGCGCGGCACGCCGGGCTTCTCCGGGGCCGATCTCGCCAACCTCGTCAACGAGGCCGCCCTTCTCGCCGCCCGCCGCAACCGCCGCGTTGTCGGGATGAAGGAATTCGAAGAAGCGAAAGATAAGGTCATGATGGGGGCGGAGCGCCGCTCGATGGTCATGACCGATAAGGAAAAGGAACTCACCGCCTATCACGAAGCCGGGCACGCGCTGGTGATGGTGGAAGTGCCGGGCCATGATCCGGTGCATAAGGTGACGATCATCCCGCGCGGTCGCGCGCTGGGCGTGACGATGTTCCTGCCGGAACGGGATAAATACAGCCAGTCGAAGCTTGAGCTTGAAGCGCTGATTACTTCGCTGTTCGGCGGGCGTATGGCGGAAGAGCTGATCTTCGGGCCGGAAAATGTCACGACCGGGGCCTCCAACGACATTCATCGGGCAACCTCGCTGGCCCGCCGGATGGTGACGGAATGGGGGATGAGCGAAAAGCTGGGCCGTTTGCGCTATAGCGAGAATGAAGAGGAAGTGTTCCTCGGCCATTCCGTCACCCAGCGCAAGAATGTCTCCGACGCCACGGCGAAGATCATTGATGATGAAATCCGCCGGATCATCGATTATTCCGAAGGGCGCGCGCGGGATATTCTGACGGGGAATATGGATGCGTTGCACCGGCTGGCGAAAGCTTTGTTGGAGCATGAAACCATCTCCGGCGATGAAGTGCGCGCTTTGATCCGGGGCGAATCCATCGCCCGCGATGCGTCCGACGATGCGCCGACGCCGACCCCCTCCGGCCCCACCGGCAATGCGGTGCCGGGCGGCGGGCGGCGGGTGCCGAGCAGCGGCGATTTGAACCCCTCGCCGCAACCTGGGGGTAGCGCTTAGTTTTGGCTGAGTTCCTCTTCGAGCCTATTCTCTGTGACCCCACCCCCGCGCGGCCCCGCCTGCGCGGGGGTTGGCGTTCGATGGCGGATATCATTCCTTATCCGTCGAATTACACCCCGCCAGCGGCCTCCTCGATGGCGCGGCGGGTGAATATCTTCGCGCAGCGCGTCGCGTTTCTGCCCAATGGGTTGGGCCAGCAGCACACGGCGATTATGGGCATTCTCAACGTAACGCCCGATAGTTTTTCCGACGGTGGCCAGCATGGCACCCCGGAAGCCGCCATTGCTGCGGGCTTGCGCTTGATGGACGCCGGGGCCGATCTGCTCGATATCGGCGGTGAATCGACCCGGCCTGGTGCCGCGCCGGTCGATCCGCAAGAAGAAATTCGGCGCGTGGTTCCGGTCATCCGGGAGCTTGCCAATCGCGGTCTGCTGCTCTCGATCGATACGCGCCATGCCGAGGTGATGGCGGCGGCGTTGGCGGCGGGCGCGCATATCATCAATGACATTACCGCGCTTGAGGGCGACCCTGCTGCCGTTCGCGTGGCGGTGCAGAGCGGCGCGCCGGTCATCCTTATGCATATGCGTGGCCCCGATCCGCGCACGATGCAGGATGATCCGACCTATGGCGATGTGGTGGCGGAAGTGTATCGCTACCTCGGCCATCGCGTCGCCGTGCTGGAAGCGGCGGGAATTCCGAAATCGCGGCTCTGTGTCGATCCCGGCATCGGTTTCGGTAAGATGCCTGCCCATAATCTTGCGCTGTTGCGGCATCTTCAGTTGTTGCACGGGCTCGGGTGTGCGGTTTGCTGGGGCGTCGCGCAAGCGGTTCATTTCGGCGGTCTCGGCGGACGAGCCGCCGCAGGACCGGCTCGGCGGATCATTGGCGGCGGCGATCACGGCTTTTTCGGCAGGGGTGCAAATCGTCCGCGTGCATGATGTGGCCGAAACCGCCCAGGCGCGCGCCGTTTGGTTCGCTACCCACGCATAATCGCGTGTCCCTCTTTTTCGGCATGGGGGGTGCGATTCTCTTTCCTGGGCGACGGCACCGTGATTTGCTATAGGAATGGGGTAATTTTGGTACTCGGGGTTTTATGACGCGCAGTCTTTTTGGAACGGACGGGATTCGGGGCAGGGCTAACACCCATCCTATGACGGCGGCTATGGCCCTCCAGGTCGCACAAGCGGCCGGGGCCTATTTCCAATCGGGACAAGTGCGACGACACGCGGCGGTGATCGGCAAAGATACGCGCCTGTCGGGCTATATGATCGAAGCGGCGCTGACGGCGGGGCTGCTGTCGCGCGGGATGGATGTGCTGCTGGTCGGCCCGCTGCCGACCCCGGCGATTGCCATGCTGACGCGCTCGATGCGGGCGGATGTGGGCATTATGGTGTCGGCCTCCCACAATCCTTACGAAGATAATGGCATCAAGCTGTTCGGCCCCGATGGGTATAAGCTCTCCGACGAGGCCGAGGCGGAAATCACCCGCCTGATCGAAGAGCCGGATGCTTTGCCGCCGTTGGTCGATTCGAGCCGGATCGGCCGGGCCAAACGGCTGGAAGACGCGGGCGGGCGCTACATCGAATTCGCCAAATCCAGTTTTCCGCGCGGGCTTATTCTCGATGGGCTGAAGATCGCCATCGATTGCGCCAACGGGGCGGCCTACCGCGTTGCACCGACCGTGCTGCGCGAATTGGGGGCGGAGGTGATCCCGCTCGCCGTCTCCCCGGATGGCACGAACATCAACCGCGACTGCGGCGCTACGGCGGTTGCGCATCTGGCGACGCAAACGGTGGCGCATGGCGCACACATTGGCCTAGCGCTGGATGGCGATGCCGACCGGCTGATCGTCGTCGATGAAACCGGCCAGATCATCGACGGCGATCAAATCATGGCGCTGATTGCGACCGCCTGGGCGCGCGCGGGCCTGCTGCGCGGCGGCGGGATCGTGGCGACCGTTATGTCGAACATGGGGTTGGAGCGGCATCTGGAGGCCCAGGGGCTTGGCTTGCGACGCACGAAGGTCGGCGACCGTTACGTGCTGGAAGCCATGCGCGCCGAGGGCTTCAATGTCGGCGGCGAGCAATCGGGCCATCTGATTCTGGCCGATTATGCCACCACGGGCGATGGGTTGATTGCCGCTTTGCAGGTCTTGGCCTGTCTAGTCGAATCGGGCAAGCGCGCCAGCGAATTAACGCGCGTGTTTAAACCCTTTCCGCAAATCTTAAAGAATATTCGCTACGCTCCGGGCATTGATCCGCTGGGGCTCGATCCGGTTCTGACCGCGATTGCGGCGGCCGAGCAACGGCTGAAAGGGTCGGGGCGGCTGCTCATTCGCAAGTCCGGGACCGAACCGCTGATCCGCGTGATGGCGGAAGGGGAGGATCCGGTTTTAGTGGCCGAGACGGTCGATGCGTTGATCGCAGTCGTAGCCTCTGCGCTGGCGACAGCCTAGAGTGACATGGAATAACGGGCGGGTTTTGGGATAAGGGAGGCACGGCATGCAGATCAAGGGACGGGTTCTGGTAGTCGCCGGCTCCGACAGCAGCGGCTGTACGGGTATTCAGGCCGATATAAAAACCATTCTGGCGCTGGGCGGCTATGCCATGTCGGCGGTAACGGCGGTAACGGCGCGCGATACGTTGGGCATCGTCGATATCCATCCGATCCCCCCGGCTTTCGTGCAACGCCAGATGCGCCTTGCGTTGCAGGATATCGGGGCCGACGTTATTCACCTCGGCATGCTGCACAATGCCGATCTCATCAATGCCGTCGCCGATGTGATCGAAGAACTGGCCCCCGATGCGCCTGTAGTGCTCGACCCCGTTGCCGTGACCAAAACCGGGCGCTCCTTGCTGGATAAGGAGGGGATGCGCCATCTGAAAATCCGCCTGCTGCCGCGCACGACGATCATCACGCCCAACCTGCGCGAAGGCGAGCTTCTGGCGGGCATGGATATTCACACCGATGAAGAGCGCCATCACGCCGCGCAAATGATGCTCACCTTGGGCGCGAAAGCCGTGCTGCTGAAGGGCGGGCACGACGATCAAGACCCGGTGGTCGATCTGCTGGCGACCGAAGAGGGCGGGATTACCGAATATTCCGCGCCGCGCGTCGAAACCCGCCATATGGCCGGGATCGGCTCCACTCTGTCGGCAGCGATTGCTTGCGGCATGGCGCAGGGGCTGGAAGTGCATCGGGCGGTGGAACGCGGGCGGAGCTATTTGCAGGCCTGCATTAAAGCGCGCCGGGGTTCGGGCATGGCTCGGGGCCGATCAATCATGGCGTCAGCGTTGCCCCATTCATGCTGTAGAAAAATGAGGATCGCGGCAAAACCGCGATCCTTGACATTTGCCAAGCGGCATATTAGGAATTTTGACACTGTTCGTGGTGATTTGAGCCGACCGGCTTGCGGCCACGTTAAATAATCCGCTAAAAGGTCGTGCGCTCGGGCTTTCCCCCCGCGAACACCTGCCGGTCGACCGTATTTTTGGATCGAATGACAGCAGGAGCGGGCGTAATGAGCGAATTTTCCAATTCTCCAGATCAGTTAGATACTCTCCTCGTGCGGGGCGGTTTGGCGCGTTCTAACTTTGGCGAAACCTCCGAGGCGATTTTTATGACCTCGGGGTTCGTTTATGAAAGCGCGGCGCAAGCCGAGGCGCGCTTTACCGGGGACGATCCGGGGTACGTTTATTCCCGCTACCGTAATCCCACGCTGGAAGGCTTCGAGCAGCGGATGCGCCTGCTGGAAGGCGCGGAAGCCTGCCACGGCACCGCCAGCGGCATGGCGGCGGTGTTCGCCGCGCTCGCGGCCAGCGTCTCGGCGGGCGATCATATCATCGCCGGGCGGGCGTTGTTCGGCTCCTGTCACGTCATCCTCACTCAATTGTTGCCGAAATGGGGCGTGACGGCGACCCTGGTCGATGGGGCTGATCTCAAAGCCTGGGAAGCCGCGATCCAGCCGAACACCAAGGTTTTCTTCATGGAAACCCCGGCGAACCCGACCCTATCGCTGATCGATATCAAAGCCGTGGCCGACCTTGCCCATAGCGTCGGCGCGAGTTTGGTGATCGATAACGTCTTCGCCACGCCGTTGCTGCAAAAGCCGCTGGAACTGGGGGCCGATATCGTCACCTATTCCGCGACCAAGCATATCGACGGGCAGGGCCGCTGTTTGGGCGGCGCGGTGCTAGGCTCGGCGGCTTTTTGTACCGATAAGCTTCAGCCGTTCCTGCGCCATACCGGCCCGGCGCTGAGCCCGTTCAACGCGTGGTTGCTGGTGAAGGGGCTCGAAACCCTGTCCTTGCGCGTCGAGCGCTCCTGCGACAGCGCGGCGGCGCTCGCCGATCAGCTCTATGGCGATAAGGCCGTCGCCCAAGTGCTCTATCCGCATCACACGAGCCACCCGCAATATGACCTCGGCAAGCGCCAGATGACGCGCGGCGGCACGCTGCTGGCCATCGAACTGAAGGGCGGGCGCAAAGCCGCCTGGGCCTTTATGGACGCGCTCGAAACCGTGGATATTTCCAACAATCTCGGCGATTCGCGCTCGCTGATTACCCATCCGATGACGACGACGCACCGCGCGATGCCCGAAGACGACCGCACGGCGATGGGGATTACCGAAGGGCTGGTGCGCCTCTCGGTCGGGCTCGAAAGCCTGAAGGATCTGCACGACGATATCGCGCGCGGCCTCGCTGCAGCCGCCGTCCACGCCTAAGGAAGCCGATGATGAGCGATTATGCCGGGGATGTGTCCCCCAAAGAAACCTGGGCCGCGTTGAAAAACGATCCCGCCGCGATCCTGATCGACGTGCGCACCCCCGCCGAATGGGCCTATGTCGGCCTGCCCGATGTGGCGAGCCTTGGGAAACTCGTGCTCACCGTTGCGTGGCAAACCTGGCCGGAGGGGCAGCAGAACCCGGCCTTCCTCGCTGAAGCGCGCGAACAGGGGCTGAAACCCGGCCAGCCGGTCTATCTGCTCTGCCGCTCCGGCGTGCGCAGTCTGGCGGCGGCAAAAGCCCTTACCGAGGCGGGCTATGGCCCCTGCTATAATATCGCCGGTGGTTTCGAAGGCCCGCTCGACCCAACCCGCCATCGCGGTACGCTGGCCGGGTGGAAAGTGGAAGGCTTGCCCTGGCGGCAGGGGTAAATCGGTTCCCCAAGGGCTGCGCCCTTGGGCAGGGGTTCGGGGACAGCGCCCCCGAGACGATCTCTCACACGCCCAGCCAGCGTTCCGTCAAAGCCCGATCCGCCAACAGCGCCCCGGTCGCCCCCGCCGCCTGAACTCTGCCGCCGCCGAGCAGCAGCGCGCGCGGGGCACAGGCGCGGGCGACGGGGAGCATTTGTTCCGAGAGCAGCAGGGTAAGCCCGGCGGCGCTCATCAGTTTGATGGCATCGATCATGTCCTGCACGATCATCGGCGCGAGGCCTTCGGCGGGTTCGTCGAGCAGCAGCAGGCGCGGCTGTCCCAGTAGGCAGCGGGCGATGCTGAGCATCTGGGCTTCGCCGCCGGAAATCGCACCGCCGCGCTGGTGCGAGAGCGGGGCGAGGGCCGGGAAAAGCTCCAGAATCCGCTTACAATCCCAGGGCGGTAGCGGCGAGTCCGGATCGGGCGGGCGCAGGCCGGTGGCGAGATTTTCGGCGACGGTGAGATCGGCGAAAAATCCGGCGGTCTTCCGGCACATAACCTATCCCGGCGCGGGCGCGGCGGAAGGGCGGCCAGCGCGAAATATCCTCGCCGCGCCAGTGAATTTGGCCCGCCTCCAGCGGGAGCAGGCCGATGAGGGCTTTCATCAGCGTCGATTTGCCCGCGCCATTGCGGCCCAGCAGCGCCAAAGCCTCGCCTTCGGCCAGGGTGAAGCTCACCCCGTCCAGCACCGGCTGGCCGCCGTAGCCGAGGCGAAGCGCTTCAACCGTCAACATCGCTATTCCCCAGGTAAGCGGCCCGAACGTCCGGGTTCGCGCGGATCGCGTCGGGGGTTCCTTGCGCGATAAGGCGGCCCTGGTGCAGCACGGCGATGCGGTCGGCGTGGGCGAAGACCGCCTCCATATCATGCTCGGTAAACAGCACGGCGCAGCCCTCGGCGGCGCGGCGGGAGATCAGCCGATAGAGGGCGGCGCGCTCGCTGGT
>NZ_LAJY01000027.1 GCF_000963705.1 Elstera litoralis
GCCGTCGCCGCCGGGTCGCGGATTGGCGTCAGCCGCGTCGCGCGCGCAGCAACCCGGCAATCGCGGCGGCCTCATAGAGCGTTAGCTGGGTTGCGGGCTTGCCGAAATATCGTTGCGATGCCGCATCGACCCCCCAAGCGCCGCCGCCGAGGTAGACGCGGTTAAGGTAGATGCCGAGAATCTGCTCTTTGCTATAGCGCCGCTCCAGCCAAAGGGCGAGCAAGGCTTCCTGCACTTTGCGCTTCAGCGACTTCTCATTGGTCAGAAAGACGTTTTTTCGCCACCTGCTGCGTTAGGCTACTGCCGCCCTGGGCCGTGCGGCCTTCGGTGAGATTGACCACAACCGCCCGCGCCAAACCGATAATATCGATACCAAAATGATTAAAGAAACGCCGATCTTCAATCGCAACCACCGCCTGCCAAACGTGCGGCGGCAACTCGCGCACCGCCCTCGGCGTGGCATAGAACTCGCCGCCCGTCGCCAGCAGGCTGCCGTCGCGCGCGAGCAGCGTAATGCCGGGGCGGCGGGTTTCATCCATCAGCGCGCCAATGGACGGCAGTTGCAGGGCGTAGAAAGCGATCAAAGCCCCCACGGCAACGAGGCCCCACACGCCCGCCGCCGCCAGCCAGATCAGCACCCGTCGGCCCCAGGATCGACGGTGCAGCATCGGCGGGCGCGATGTTTTTTTGGGCGGAGTTTGTTGGGGCGAACGGGTCATGGTCGGCGGGATGCAATCACGGGCCGGGCGGCAGAACAAGCCTCTCGTGCGGCAACCCTGTACTCAATCCATAGCCGCTACACGGCGATTGCGGCTTTTTGCTGCATGACTGGTATTTTCAGCAGGATAACGCCGTTCAGTTTATTGCCTTTAGCCCCTATCTTCGTTACACAGCCGCGCCAGAGACAGATGCGGTTTTCGTAAAAACCGAGCCAAGGGATGAATCGAACCATGCGGGTTACTCAGCGCGTCAAGAAAATCCTCAGCTATTATGAATCGGACAATCCGGGCACGAAAACCAATCTCGCCCGTATTCTGATGCAGGGCCGCCTGGGTGGCACCGGCAAGCTGGTGATCCTGCCGGTCGATCAGGGCTTCGAGCACGGCCCGGCGCGCAGCTTCGCCCCAAACCCCGCCGCCTACGACCCCCATTACCATTTCGAACTCGCCATCGAAGCCGGGCTGTCGGCCTATGCCGCGCCGCTCGGCATGATCGAAGCCGGGGCCGATAGTTTCGCGGGCGCTATCCCGACGATCCTGAAGGTCAATAGCTCCAATAGCCTGTCGCGCCTGAAGGAAGACGCCGACCAAGCCGTGACCGGCACGGTGCAAGACGCGCTGCGCCTCGGCTGCGCGGCCATCGGCTTCACCATCTATCCGGGCTCGGACAATGCTTTCGGCATGATCGAAGAGCTGCGCGAGCTGGCGGAAGAAGCGAAATCGGTCGGCCTTGCCGTGGTGGTTTGGTCCTACCCACGCGGCGGCAATCTTTCGAAGAGCGGCGAAACCGCCTTCGACATTTGCGCCTATGCCGCCCATATGGCCGCCCTCCTCGGCGCGCATATCATTAAGGTGAAGCCGCCTGCCGCCCCCTTCGAACTCGATGCCGCCAAGAAGGTCTACGAGAAAGAACAGATCCCCGGCGCAACGATGGCCGAGCGCGTGCGCCATGTGGTGCAAAGCTGCTTCAACGGTCGCCGCATTGTCGTTTTCTCCGGTGGGGAAGCGAAGGATCTGGACGGTCTCTACACCGAAATTCGCGCGATCCGCGACGGCGGGGCCAACGGCTCGATCATCGGGCGCAATACTTTCCAGCGTCCCAAAGCAGAAGCCTTGGCGATGCTCGATCAGATTGTTAAGATCTATCAGGGCAAAGCATAAGCCAGCCCAAGTTTAGGGAGGGGAAACCCCGCTGCCGCCGAAGACCGCTCTACGCGGTTCGGTCGCTGCGGGGTTTTTCATTTTGGGGGCACAAGCACGTCGCCCGCTTGCCTTCCGCCCGCACCTATGGCTGGATGCGCGCTATGAGCACGAATACCGTTGCCGAGCTTCCGGCCCGCCATTATCTAATCCTTCCCGCCAGCCTCACTGCCGAGGCCTTTGCGCAGGCCCTTGCCGCGCGCGAGATCGCCTGCGTGGCGCTCGATACCAGCGGCCTCAGCCCCGCCGGTTTAACGGAGGCGGTCCAACGGCTGCTGCCCATCGCCCGCGCCCAGGAGATCGCCTTTCTGCTCACCGACACCGCCGGGCGCGGCCCGGTGCTAGAGGCCATCCTCGCGCTGGATGCCGACGGCGTGCATCTCGCCTCCCAAGATGCCTATGCCGAGGCGCGCAAGAAACTGGGACCGGACCGAATTTGCGGCGTCTTCTGCGGCGATAGCCGTCACGAAGCAATGGAAGCCTCCGAAGGCGGGGCCGATTACGTCGCCTTCACGCCGGATGCCGAGTTGATCCACCTCTGGGCGGAAGCGATGGTCGTGCCCTGCGTCGCCTGGGACCTGCCCGACGATCAAAAAGCCCCGATGGAAGCCGCCGGGGCCGAGTTTATCGCCTACCGGCTTTAAAAGCCGCTTTTTCTGTCCGCACAGCAAAAACCCGGCAAGTCAGTGACTTGCCGGGTTTTTGGGGATGGTGGGTACAGTAGGATTCGAACCTACGACCCGCTGATTAAGAGTCAGCTGCTCTACCAACTGAGCTATGTACCCATCCGAGGTGGCTTGTATACCCAGCGAATGCAGGCACGGCAAGCGGAAAAAAGCCGGGATTCCCCCGCGCTCCCAAAGCTATTCGAAGTCTTGGCCGCCGCTGCGGCTAAACTGCGTGTCGCGGTGAACCCAAACCATCATCAGCAACCCTAAGCCGAGCATCGTCACCAGCATCGAGGAGCCGCCGTAGGAGATCATCGGCAGCGGCACACCCTTGGCGGGGATCAAGCCCATCACCATCGCGCAATTGATGAAGACCGATAGAAACAGATGCGTGACGATCCCCACCGCCACCAGCCGCCCAAACTGCGTGGAGGAGCGGAAGGCAATCGCAAACCCATAGAGAATCAGCAGCGCATACAGGCCGAGCAAGGTGATGGCCCCGACCATGCCGAATTCCTCGGCCAACATCGTGTAGATAAAATCGGTCTGTTTTTCGGGCAGAAAGTTCAAATGGCTTTGCGTGCCGAGCAAAAAGCCCTTGCCCATAATGCCGCCGGAGCCGAGGGCGATTTTCGACTGGGTAATGTGGTAGCCCGCCCCCAGCGGGTCGCGGCTCGGATCGAGGAAGGTCAGAATGCGCTCCTTCTGATAGTCGCGCAGAAAATTCCAGGCCACGGGGGCCGCCGCCGCCGCGCCCGCAATGGCGAGGGCGAATTTCCACCAGCGCATTCCAGCAACGAAGGCCACCGCTGCCGAGCCCATGATGAGCATCAGCGAAGTGCCAAGGTCGGGCTGTTTCACCACCAGCGCCACTGGTAACGCCAGCAAAATCCCCGCCGGTCCCCAGGCGGCAATCCGGCCCATGCGCTCCAACGGTATCCCGTGGAAATGTTTGGCCAGCGCAAGCACCAGCATGATTTTCATCAACTCGGACGGCTGAAGCTGCACAAACCCGAAATCGAGCCAGCGCTGTGCGCCCATCCCCACGCGCCCTTGTAGTTCCACCGCCACCAGCATCACCAAGGTTCCGGCATAGAGCACATAGGCCCAGCGCATCCAGAAGCGGATATCGATCACCGCGACAACGATCATGATGATGAACCCCAGGCCGAAACGCATCATCTGGCGCTGCGCCCACGGCTCCAGCGCCCCGCCCGCCGCCGAATAAAGCATGGCAAAGCCGATGCAGGCGAGGATCGTGAGCAGCAGCACGATTCCCCAGTTCACCTGCCAGAGCTTCTGCCCCAGTGAGAGTTCGTGACGGTTGAGGCTGAAGCTCATCCCCGATGCTCCCCGCCGCAGGTGGGGCAGCCCGCCAGACGCTTCAGCACGTCGCGCTTCTGGGTTTCCAGCAGAATATCCCGCACCAGCGGCCCTGCGACAGAACTGCCGCCGCCGCCGTGCTCCACCACCACGGCGCAGGCGAAACGCGGATTAACCAGCGGCGCAAAGCCAACGAACAGCGCGTGGTCGCGGAAGCGCCAGGGCAGGTCTTCGTTCTTTTTAACGCCGGTATCGCGCTCGGCCTTGCTGATGATGCGCACTTGGGCCGTGCCGCTCTTGCCCGCCATTTCCATACCGGGCTCAGTGATGCGCGCCTTATAGCCGGTGCCGCGCTGCTCGTTCGTTACCATCGCCATGCCCCGTTGAACTAGGGCGAGATGCTGCGGGTTGAGCCCTAAGGACGCGGGGGCCACGTGCGCGCGGTCAATAGGGGCACGCCCGCCAACGGTCTTGGTCAGATGCGGCACGATTGCAAGGCCCGAGGCGAGGCGCGCGGTCATCGTCGCCAGTTGCAGGGGCGTGGTGAGAATCATCCCCTGACCGATGGAAGCATTAATGGTTTCGCCCTGCGGCCAACTGGTGCCCCGGCGGCGCTGATACCAGGCGCGCGTTGGAATGAGCCCTGCCCGCTCGCCGGGCAGTTCGATCCCCGAGGCTGCGCCCAGACCGAGGCGCAGGGCCATATCGGCAATCTTATCAATCCCAATGCGCCGCGCAATTTCGTAGAAAAACACATCGCAGGAATGCATCAGCGCTTCGGTGAGGTTCAACGACCCATGCCCGCCCTTATATTTCCAGCAATGAAAGCGCCGCTCGCCCAACTCGAAATGACCGGGACAATTGATAGTTTGGGTCGCGGTAATCACCCCGGCGTCGAGGGCTGCCAGCGCGGTCACCATCTTGAAGGTCGAGCCCGGCGAATATTGCCCGGAGACCGCCTTATTGGTCAGTGGTGTTTTGGGATGGGCCTGCAACTCTTCCCAATCATTCGCTTTCAACCCGGCCGAAAACATATTCGGATCGAACGCCGGTGCCGAGATGAGCGAGAGAAGTTCACCATTGCGGCAGTCGATCACAGCGGCGGCGGTGCTCTCCTCCCCCACGCGCTCGCGGACATATTCTTGCAGGGCAATATCGATGGTCAGTTCGATATCGCGGCCTGGGCGACCATCGTCGCGATTAACCTCGCGGATGACGCGCCCGACCGAATTTACTTCGATCTGGCTGGCCCCGGCGACCCCGCGCAGGGCTTGATCGTGGATTTTCTCAACACCATTCTTGCCGATGCGGAAATCGGGCAGTTCCAGCAGCGGATCGCCATTGCTCCCTTTGAGGTCCACCTCCGATACGGCCCCGACATAGCCTAAGATATGGCCGACGGCTTCGGTATGGGGGTAGAGGCGACTTTGCCCCACGTCGATGGACACCCCCGGCAGATCGGGGGCGTTTACTTCCATCCGCGCGACCTCTTCCCAGCTTAAATCCTCGCGGACCATGACGGGAACGAAGGCGCGCTTGCGGCGCACGTCGCGCAGCACCCGGCGGCGGTCGGACTCGCCGACCGTAATCAACCGCCCGATGGCGTCCAGCGTCGCTTCGACATTCGGGGCCTGCTCGCGGACCAGGACGACGCGGTAATTCAGGCGGCTGGTGGCGAGAACCTCGCCGAACCGATCGAGAATGCGCCCGCGCGGCGGCACCAACAGGCGCATATTAATGCGGTTATCTTCGGCCAGCGTCGCGTATTTATCCGCCTCGATGACCTGAAGATAATAAAGCCGTGCCCCCAAAGCCCCGAACAAACCCGCCTGCCCAACGCCGAGCAGCAGCGACCGGCGGGTGAAAAGACGTTCGCGCTCCTGATCTCTTTGCCGCCGTCCCATCGTCTATTGCCCCGGTAACAAGCGCCGGTGCGTGCGCACGAACAGCCACACCACCAACGGAAATAGCAGCAGCGTCGAGACAAACTGCAAGGCCGGTTGCAGCAGCGGCACCGGCGTGCGGACGATCAGCGACACGATGATCCAGGTAAAGCTTGTTGTTGCCAGCAGGACCAAGCCGAAGCCCCCCCACGCAAGCGCAAAGGGCTTTCCCAGAAACACCCGTCGCTGGGAGAGCGCAAACGCGTAGGTGCCGAGCAGCAGCAGCGGCGTTAAGCCCAAAAAGGCCCCGCTCACCACGTCTTGAACGATCCCGATGAGAAAAATCAGCGCAGGCGGCATCAGATCCGGTCGATAGAGGGTCCAGTAATACACGGCCATCAAGGACAAAGACGGCGTTACCGTCAAGCCGTCCGGCATGCGCAGCGGCGTGACGGACAGGAGCGCGAATACGAACGTCATCGCGGCTGGCGTCACCTTGCCCAAGGTGCTCCAGACGCGGAGAAGGCCGGGTAAAATCATCGCGGGGTCGTAACGGTCCGCGCTGCCGGGGCAGACGCCGGTAAATCCCCGGTTTGGGTCAGCCCATAGTCCAGCAGACGCACGTGATCGATCCGCTGCCAATCGGCCAAGGGGCGCACCGTTACCGCCCGGTCCGAGACGGTTTCGACCGCGCCGATCGGCAGGCCCGGCGGAAGCAAACCGCCATGCCCCGACGTGACGACGATATCGCCGGGGGCCACATTGTTTTCCTGGGTGAGATACAGCAGCCGGGGCAAGGCGCTATTATCGCCCGCCAGCACCGCCCGTTCGCCGCGTGTGCCGACCGAAACCGGGATTTTGCTGTTCAAATCGGTAATCAGCAGCACGCGCGTCGTGCGCTCCCCGACATCGGTCACGCGGCCAATGAAGCCTTCACCGGAAACCGCCGCTAAACCGCGCATGACGCCCTGGTTGGAGCCGACCGCGATCAACAGATTGCGCACGTAAGCGCCGCCCGCATCGGCAATCACCCGCCCCGTGATCTGGCGTCCGCCGGGGGGCGGGGCGTAATTGGTGAGGGTGCGCAGGGATTGATTCTCGACATCCAGCCGCTGCGCCACGTCGCGCCACTGGCGCAGTCGCTCCACCTCGGCCTTCAGCAGCGCATTTTCGGCGCGCAGATTGAAAACCGAGCGCAAGTCTCCGGCCAGTTCCGAGGCGCTGGTGACGGGGCTGCTAATAATATCGACCGCCGGGGCAAAGAAATCGACCGCCATCACCCGCAACCGCTCCAGCACCGGCACTTCGGCCCGCTGGATAATCAGAATCAGGAACGAGGCCCCGATTAAGGATGCAAAGGCGAAACGATGCAGCGCTGCCCGAACCGGGGCCGCCAGGCGGGAGACGGAGCCGACGCGGGGCTTCATCGAGAGCGACTCCAGGGCTCACCGCTCCGCGCTTCGGAGCAGTCAAACACTTCTCTCTCCCGAGGCCGAGCCGACATTCCGTCCCGATCCTTTTCCTAACGATGTCTTAAGAAAGACTATACGCGATTAATAGGCGGTACTCAGCACATTTCTGAGCGTACCCATTTCTTCCAAGCAACGACCCGTGCCGAGCGCCACGCACGACAAGGCATCGTCGGCAATCGAGACCGGCAAGCCGGTCGCATGCCGCAACACGAGGTCGAGATTCGAGAGCAGCGCGCCGCCGCCAGTAAGAACGATGCCCTTATCGACAATATCCGCCGCCAGTTCCGGCGCGGTATGTTCGAGGGCAACTTTCACGGCTTCGACGATCTGGCTGACGGGTTCGGCCAAGCTTTCAGCGATCTGCCGTTCGGAGATCACCAATTCTTTCGGTACGCCGTTCATCAGGTCGCGGCCTTTGATTTCCATCAGGCGCCCTTCCCCATCTTCCGGCGGGCAGGCCGAGCCGATTTCTTTCTTGATCCGCTCGGCAGAGCCTTCGCCAACCAGCAGATTATGCATACGACGGATATAGGCGATAATCGCTTCGTCCATCTTATCGCCGCCAACGCGCACCGAGCGGGCATAGACGATGCCGCCGAGCGACAGAACCGCCACTTCCGTGGTGCCGCCGCCGATATCGACGACCATCGAGCCCGTGGGCTCGGTCACGGGCAAGCCCGCACCGATAGCCGCCGCCATCGGCTCCTCGATCAGATAGACCTGCCGCGCGCCCGCGCTTTCGGCGCTTTCCTGGATCGCGCGGCGTTCGACCGCCGTCGAGCCCGAGGGCACGCAGATGATGATCTTCGGGCTGGCAAAGCGGCTACCGCGATGCACTTTGCGAATGAAATGCTTAATCATTTCTTCCGCAACCTCGAAGTCGGCAATCACGCCGTCCCGCAAGGGTCTGATCGCTTGAATATTGCCAGGGGTACGCCCCAGCATCAGCTTGGCTTCGTCGCCGACAGCCAAAACCTGACGCTTACCGCGCACATTCGCTATGGCAACAACCGACGGCTCGTTGAGCACGATGCCGCGATTCTTTACATAGACCAGGGTATTTGCCGTCCCTAAGTCCACCGCCATGTCGGCGGACATCCAGCCGAGGATTCGATTAAACATTTGACCCTTGTCGGACCTTGCCGGTTCAGACTTTGCCTGTTGCGCCCCAACTATGGAACGGTCAGTCCGATACCGATGCTGTCGCACCCGGCGCGGCCAGACCAAACCCAAGCAGAGATGTTCCCAAGGCAGCAAGCGAGCGGGGGCTCGCCAACGCCCTCTTGGTTTACGCCGATTGCGCGGGCGGCGGCAATGCCTTTTTACCGCCTCGAAAATAAGGCAGGATCATTTCCGACACTGCCGGTCCCGCCGAGCCCCCGCCGAGGGGCCTCTGGGACTGCCTTAGGCAAAAGGAGATAGTAAATGCGCGCAATTCTGGCAATTTTATGGACGGAACAAACGGCAGGGCCAGTGCTGGCGCTCGCCACCCGCCTCGCCCGCCGCTTCAATGGCCGCGTCACCGGCCTTGCCATTCGCCCCGCTTTCGAAAGCTTCGTGCCGTCGGGCGATTTTGGGCTCGCTCTTAGTCAGGAATATCTCGACCGGCTTCAGCAGGATGGGACAGCACGCCTGACTAAATTAAAGAGCCTGTTCGATGCCCACGTCGGGGCAGAAAATATCACAGCCGATTGGATGGAAGCCCAAGGCCCGTCGGCCGACGCCATCGCCTCGGCAGGACGCCTGTTCGATATTTCGGTGCTGGCCCGCCCGGACGCCGGCGGCTCGGCGGAACCCGAAATTATGCTGGAAGCCGCGCTGTTCGAAACCGGCCGCCCGATCCTGATGGCGCCGCCGACCCTGCCGGAGACGGACGGCACCCGCGTGCTGATCGCCTGGAACGGCTCGTCGGAAACCGCCCGCAGCGTCGGCACGGCCATGCCCTTGCTGCATAAGGCGGAGGAAATCCACATTATTTCCGTCGATAGCGGGATGGCCACCGGCCCCAGCGCCCGCGATGTCGCCGCCTATCTCGAAAAGCACGATCTGCGCGCAACTTATGCCCATATGCAGGTTGGGGAAAAGAACGCCGGTGCGGTATGGCTCGACGAGGCGCAGCGGCTCGGCTGCGATCTGATGATTAAAGGGGCCTATACACAGAGCCGGTTGAGGCAGATGATTTTCGGGGGTGCTACGGTTCACATCCTCAACCACGCAAAGATTCCGGTCTTTTTTGCGCATTAATCGCAGGAGGGTACGTGAAGCAGGGGCGATCATCACGAATTCTTCATGATCTGCATTTTAGGTTAAGCCTATGAGTGCAACCCAGCCCCTGCCCGACACCCCCAGTTCTGCGGCAGCCCCCGCGTCTATGGCCGACACCTGGCGGCTCGATCGGGTCGCCTTGGCATTGGAGGGGCTTTCGCCGAAACTAAGCTGCACTGCCGCCGTGCTCAAATTCGATGGTTTACCCGATATTTGGGCCTTGCCGGTGGTTCTGGCGCGCAAGCCGATTGGGCTATTGGCGCGCTCGACGGCGCGCTCCAACCTTCAGGAAATGGTCGGCACGGCGATGGACCCGCGTCCGCTGATTCTGCCCGACGATATGCCGCTCGAAACCGTGAGCCGAATGGTGGCCGAGCGCTTTCCGCGCGCTCTGACCTATGGCGTCATCACGGTTAACCCCGAAACCGGGCATTATTCCGGCTTCGTTCCGGGTATCGATCTGCTGCGCGGCACGCTGGAACAGTTCGAATCGACCCTATCGTTCCTGCGCGCGGCGCAAGGCGATCTGGTCCAGGCCGAAAAATTTGCGTCCCTGGGGCAATTGGTCGCGGGCATAGCCCATGAAATCAATACGCCGCTCGGCATCGGGCTCACCGCCGCCACCCATCTCACCGAACGCTGCCAGAGTTTTCAGCAGCTTTCCGAATCCGGCGGGCTGAAACGCTCCGATCTCACGGGGTTTCTCGGCACGGTGTCCGAAGGGGCGGAGATCATTACCGCCAATCTGGGGCGCGCGGCGGAACTGGTGCATAGCTTCAAGCAGGTCGCCGCCGATCAAACCAGCGCCGTGCGCCGCTCGTTCCGCGTTGGGCAATTGATCGAAGATTTAATCTCCTCGCTCAGCCCCCGCCTGCGCAAAGCCACTCAAAAGGTGCAGTTCACCTGCCTTGCCGACGCCGAGATGGATAGTTTCCCCGGCCCCTTGGGGCAGGTCATCACCAATCTGCTGCTGAATGCGCTAACCCACGCCTATGACGCCGCCCACCCCGACGGCATGGTGGAGATTGCCGTCGAGAAAAAGGGCACTAATGTTGTTATCGGGATCAAGGATGACGGGGCGGGCATTCCGCCGTCGCATTTGCCGCGTATCTTCGATCCGTTTTTCACGACCAAACGCGGCCAGGGCGGAACGGGCCTCGGGCTGCATCTTGTGTATAATATCGTCACGCAAACGCTGGGGGGGCGGATCGGCTGTACCAGCGCGGTCGATATGGGAACCGCCTTTACGCTGATTATACCGCTGACCGCGCCCGACCGGATGTTGGGCGACCGTACTGCCGATGTGGGCCGGGGATCATTCCCCCCCCTGGCCGAACCGACGATAGTTTCTGTGGGAGGAAGCGCCTAATGGTTCCCGCCGACCTCAACCCCGATGATGAACTGCTGTTTGCCGACGATACGCCGGAGAATGGCCGCAAGCGGCCCCGGCTGGCCCAACCCTGGCGCATGCTGGTGGTGGATGACGAACCCGATGTGCATCGCGTCACCCGCATGGTGCTGGCCGATTTCAGCTTCGAAGGGCGGTCGCTCGAAATCATTTCGGCTTTTTCAGGGGGCGAAGCCCGGCAGCTTCTCAGCAAAACCAATGACATCGCCGTCATCCTGCTCGATGTAGTGATGGAAACCGACGATGCGGGCCTCACCCTGGTGCGGGAAATTCGGCAGGACTTGGGGAATGAGAATGTGCGCATCGTGCTGCGCACCGGCCAGCCCGGCATGGCCCCGGAACAAAAGGTTATCGTTGAATATGATATCAACGATTATAAATCGAAGGCCGAACTGACGGCGCAAAAACTGTTCACCACCATCGTGGCCGCCCTGCGCAGCTACCGCGATCTCGTGGCCATCGAACAGGGGCGCAAGGGCCTCGAAAAAGTACTGGAAGCCTCCACCAGCCTGTTCGAATTGCGCTCCACCGACGCGTTCCTCGCTGGGATTCTCGATCAGATCAATGCGCTGCTCGATGCCGAGGGCGGCTCGATCCTCTGCACGGCAGGCGATGAGCTGCCGGGGTCCGACCCGACGGCCGTGGTGCGCGCCGCCGCCGGGCGCTTCGCCGAGCTTTCGGGAAAGCGCTTGGCTGAAATTCCGCACCCGGCCATCGTCCATGAAATCGTCTCGGCGTTTGCGCGCGGCTCCAATCAATATCTCGACGATCATTGCGCCGTGTTTTTCAAAGCCAGCGGCGAAGTGCGCTCGGTGGCCTTCATCGAAGCCACTCGCCCGCTCTCCCCGCTCGATCACCGCTTGGTCGATCTCTTCTGCGCCAAAGCGTCGATTGCTTACGACAATGTGCTGCTGCAAGAACATTTGTCCTTGGCGCAAGAAGCGACCGTCTTCGCCCTCGCCCGGCTCGCCGAATTCAAAGACCCGACCACCGGCGACCATTTGCACCGGGTGGAGATTCTCACCAATAAAATCGCCCATGAAATGCAGCGCTCCGGCCTCGCGCTGGGCGAGTTGGACGATGTGTTGGTGAAAAAAAATCGGCCTCGCCTCGATCCTGCACGATGTCGGCAAGGTCGGCGTGCCCGACAATATTCTGTGCAAGCCCGGCGGGCTCGACGAAACCGAATGGCTCACCATGCGCCGTCACGCCACTCTGGGGGCGGAAATTTTTGCTCGCCGCCAGCCGCCGGTTGCGGGGCCGTACCTTCCTGTCCATCGGGGCCGAAATCGCCCTGGGCCACCATGAAAAATGGAACGGCACCGGCTATCCGCGCGGCTTGAAGGGCAAGGATATTCCGCTCAGCGCCCGCATTGTGGCCGTCGCCGATGTGTTCGATGCCCTCACCTCCAAGCGGCCCTACAAGGAAGCCTGGCCCCGCCAAGAAGCGATTGACTGGATCAAGGCCCGGACCGACATTGATTTCGACCCGGAAATCGTGAGCGCATTTTTAAGTGTCGTTGAAGGATAGAATTAGAGAGATTCTCTTATGCCCCTTGCCGCCTCCCCGGCCATCCGCGCCCGCTTGATAAATGTAACCTTCGGGCTACTGCTTTCGGGCATGATGTCCTTCATCGTTTCGGGCATCGCCACGCTCCGCGCCTTAGGTTTTGCCGTTGTGTTTGCCGCGCCGGGGGATTTTATCGGTGGCTGGATGGGCGCCTGGGTAATCTCCTGGGCGATTGCTTTTCCGACCGTCCTGGTCGTTGCGCCGCTGGTACGCAAGATTGTTGCTAGATTATTCGGTAGCGCGTGACTCTTTTGGCGTCCCGCTAAAATCAAGACATATAACCTTCAATTATTCTCGATTTGGCGCTTATCCGAAATTGCCTTTCAGAGAAGAGTGGGGCAGGATTGCGTCCAGCCGCCCGAGCATAAGGTCCGTCAGAGACCAAGCCGGGCGTATCAACCCAAACAGGGGGACTAACTCGGATGATGAAGAAGTTCGGTTTGACCGTCGCTGCGGCGGCTTTTGCCGCGACCGTGGCGAGCGGTGCATTAGCACAAGATATTACGATCGGCGTTGCCGGTCCCTTCACTGGCCCGAACGCCAGCTTCGGCGAACAGCTGAAGCGCGGTGCCGAAATGGCCGTAAAGAACATCAATGCCGCTGGCGGTGTTCTCGGTCGTCAGCTCAAGATCGATTTCGGCGATGATGCGTCGGATCCGAAGCAGGGCGTGGCCGTTGCTAACCAGTTCGCCACCAAGAAGGTGCCGTTCGTTCTGGGTCACTTCAACTCCTCCGTCTCGATCCCGGCATCGGACGTGTATGGCGAAGAAGGGATCATCCAGATCACCCCGGCCTCGACCAATCCGGCGCTGACGGATAAAGCCAAGTTCGGCAACGTCTTCCGCGTTTGCGGTCGCGATGACCAGCAGGGCACGGTTGCCGGCCAATATCTCGCCAAGAATTTTGCCGGTAAGAAAGTTGCCGTCATTCACGACAAGACCTCCTACGGGAAGGGCCTTGCCGATGAAACCAAGAAGGCGATGAATGCCGCTGGCCTGACGGAAGTCGTTTACGAAGGTGTGACCACCGGCGATAAGGACTTCTCGGCCCTCGTGTCGAAGATGAAGTCCGCAAACGTCGATGCCATCTACTTCGGCGGCCTGCATAACGAAGCCGGTCTGCTCGTGCGCCAGTCGCGCGATCAGGGCCTGAAGGCCGCGTTCCTGTCGGGCGATGGTATCGTCTCGAAGGAATTCTGGTCGATCACGGGTGCCGCTGGCGAAGGCGTCTTGATGACGTTCGATCCGGATCCCCGCAAGTTCCCGACCGCCGCTAAGGTTGTCGATCAGTTCAAAGCCACGGGCTATGACCCCGAAGGTTACACGCTGCTGTCCTACTCGGCCGTTGAAGTGTGGGCGCAGGCCGCAAACCTCGCCAAGTCCTTGAAAATGGCCGACGTGAAGAAGGTCATGCACGCGACGAAGTTCCAAACCGTTATCGGCGAAGTCGCCTATGACGCTAAGGGCGATCTGACCGTTTCCAAGTACGTTTGGTACATCTGGAAGAACGGCGATTACTCGGAAATGTAATCTTTCGGGATTAGCATTCTGATGAAACCCGGTAGAGTTCGCTCTACCGGGTTTTTTCTTGAGAAGAATTGATGATACGCGCAATTGGGTTGATGAGCGGCACCGCCCTTGATGGCGTCGATGCGGCGTGGATTGAAAGCGATGGCGCGCGGATCAGCGCGTTCGGCCCAGCGCTGACACTGCCCTACCCTGCCGACCTGCGCGAAGACTTACGCGCCCTGGTCCATGATCCCGCCCGCGCCGAGGCCGACCCGCTGAGCGCGCTTGAGGCGCGCCTGACCGATGTGAACGCCGAGGCCGTCGAAGCCCTGCTCGCCCGGACGGGTCAGCGGCCCGACCTTGTCGGCTTTCACGGGCAGACCGTGCTGCATCGGCCCGAACGAGGGTATACCCGGCAGGTCGGCGACGGGCAGGGACTGGCCAACCGGCTCGGCCTTGCTGTAGTCAACCGCTTTCGCCACGCCGATTTGGCCGCAGGCGGGCAAGGCGCGCCGCTGGTGCCCCTCTTCCACGCCGCGCTTGCTCAGGGCCTGCCGAAACCTGTGGTGGCGCTGAACCTCGGCGGCGTCGGCAACCTCACCTATATCGGCGATGACGGTAGCCTCTTGGCCTTCGATACCGGCCCCGGCAATGCTTGATCGACGATTGGGTAACGCGCCACACCAACCAAACCTGGGACGAGGGCGGGCGCTTGGCGGCGCGCGGCGCGGTCGATCAACGTGCCCTTGCCCGGCTGCTGGCGCACCCCTATTTCACGGCCCCGCCGCCGAAGTCCTTGGATCGGAACGGCTGGGATATCGACGCGGTCGCCGGGCTTTCCGCCGAAGACGGCGCGGCGACGCTCACCGAATTCACCGCCCAAACCATCGCCGCTGCGCTTCCGCATCTGCCGAGCCGGCCGACGCGCTGGCTGGTCACGGGCGGCGGGCGGCACAATGCGCACTTGATGGCCCGCATCGCCGCCGCAGCCTCGGCCCCCGCCGTTCCAGTGGAAACTCTGGGCTGGGGCGGCGACGCGCTGGAAGCCCAAGCCTTCGGTTTTCTCGCCATTCGCGCCGTGCAAGGGCGGGTGCTCAGCCTTCCCAGCACGACCGGCGCGGCCTATCCTGTCAGCGGTGGCACTCTGCACCGCCCCATCAAACCGAGTTGAGCCCCTATGACCGATCCCCGCTTCGCCCCGCTGACCGCCGCCCTGGAAGAGGCGCTTGAGTCCGGCCTCTGCCCCGGTCTCGCCTTTGGCCTACGCACGCGCGACGGGGGACGGTTCGACACCAACCTGGGGCTGGCCCAGCGCGTGCCGGAACCGGAGGCGCTCACTCCCGATCACCGCTTCGATCTCGCCAGCCTGACCAAAGTTTTGCTCACCACGCCTGCAATTCTCGCGCTCGCGGCGGCAGGGCGCTTGGATCTCGACGATCCGCTGAGTACCCATCTGCCCGATTTGCATCAATATGATCCCAGTCACCGGGTCCGCAGCGTCACCCTGCGTCAATGCCTGACCCACACCAGCGGCTTGCCCGCCGTCGAGCCGATCTATACCTGGGGTGAGGGCGCGGACCGCTTGACCGCGCTGGTTCTGCAAAAGGATTGGGCGTTCGGCGAAACTGTCTATTCCGACATTAATTTTATCCTGTTGGGGGTTATTATCACTCGGTTGACCGGCCAAAGCCTATCGGTGCTGGCGGAAGCCGCCGGATTCGCGGTCTCGCCCGGCCCCGCGTTGACCGTGGCGACCGAAGCCTGCCAATGGCGCGGACGGGTGATGAAGGGCGAGGTTCACGACGAAAACGCCTTCGCCCTCGGCGGTATCGCCGGACACGCGGGACTGTTCGGCACCGTGACGAACGTGCTGGATCGGGCCGAAACCCTGGCGTTCGGCGATGCGCTTCCCAAGGCCGCGCGCGCCGCCATGCTGGAAAAACAGACCGACACGCGCGCCTTGGGCTGGCAGAGTCGCCACCCCAACTGGTCCGGCGGCGGCCTATGCTCGGCGAAAACCATCGGTCACACCGGCTTTACCGGCACGGGTGTATGGATCGATCCCGAACGGGGGATTACCTGGGCGCTGCTCGCCAACCGGGTTCACCCGACGCGCCATACGGAGGTGCGGAAGTTCCATCAGTTCCGTCAGCGTATCGGGAATTTAGTTCAAGCAGCCTGCGCTTAACCCCCTAAACCCTAACCGACATCCAATTCGCTATCCCAATAGAGATAATCCCGCCAGCTTTCGTGCAGGAAATTCGGCGGAAAGCGGCGGCCGCGCTCTTGCAGGAAATGCGTTGAGGGTTCCTGCGCGGGCTCCAGCGGGAACATGCGGATTTCGCGCGGTAAATGGCTGGCTTTGCGCAAATTGCAGCACGAACAGGCGGTCACGACATTATCCCACGAGGTCCGGCCCCCGCGCGAGCGGGGAATGACGTGATCGAAGGTCAATTCGTGCGTGGGGAACTGGTCGCCGCAATATTGGCAGCTAAAGGCATCGCGGAGAAAAACATTAAACCGGGTAAAGGCCGGTCGGCGCGATGTATGAACGTAATCTTTTAAAGCAATAACCGAAGGCAACTTCATTTCAAAACTGGGACTTCGGATCGTCGTATCATATTCCGAGAGAATATTAACCCTATCCAGAAACACCGCCTTTACCGACTCTTGCCATGACCAGAGCGACAAAGGGAAGTAACTGAGCGGCCTAAAATCAGCATTCAGAACCAAGGCGGGACAATGCACATGAGACATT
>NZ_LAJY01000270.1 GCF_000963705.1 Elstera litoralis
CACGGGCGCGGCTTCGGCCTCAACGGCTTTCTTCCGGGCCGGGGCGCGCTTGCGCTTCGGCGGCTCCGTAACCGAGGCAGCGGCGGCGGGAGCGTCCCCATCCGGCGTGACTTCGGTAATCGGGGCTTCAGCAATCGGGATCACGACGACGGGGGCCGCTGCGGGCACAAACTCGGCCTGATCGGGTGCATCCGGAACCTCGTGGCCATCGGCGGCGGTCTCCTCTAACGGAGCCCCTTCGCCGCGCCGAGACCGGCGACGGCCACCGCGTTTGCCGCGACGGCGGCGCGGACCATCTTCCCCATCGCCGGTTCCGGCATCGGGGGTGATAGCTGCGTCAGCCTCGGCGTCGCTGGCGGCGATATCGGTCTCATCGACCTCGCCGTCGCCATCGTCACCCTCCTCGGCCTGATCGCCATCTGCCGAGGCGAATTCGGACGAACCCTCTTTCGGGCCACCCTCGGGCCGCCGACGACGCCGACGGCGGCGACGCCGACGGCTATTGTCGTCACCCAGCTTATCGCTGCCGTCGAGTTCCTGACCGTCGTCGCCGTCCGCCTCATCCTCATGGGCGAGGGCGGCCCGGTCTTCGGCGGTCAGTTCTTCATCTTCGGAGGCGAGGTCTTCAGCGTCGGGCTCGAAGGTGACCGGGGCCACGGCGGCGAGCGCCGCAAGCTCGGCAATCTGCTCCGGCGTTTTGGCTTCGAGACGATCCAGGCGATGATCCGGCGGCGTCAGCGTATCGTCGCGGCCGATTTGAACGCGGAAACGGTAGCGCTCTTCGATATGGCCGAGGGCGTCGCGCTTCTGATTGAGCAGATAGAGCGCAATCGTGGTCGGCACATACACGAGGATTTCCGCCGAACGGTTGCGAATGCCTTCTTCCTCAATCGCGCGCAACACGGTGAGCGCGGTCGATTCGGTGGAGCGGATAACCCCCGTGCCTTGGCAGTGCGGGCATTTTTCGGTATGGGCTTCCAGCACCGAGGGGCGCAGGCGTTGACGCGAGAGTTCCAGCAGGCCGAAAGCCGAAATCCGCCCGATTTGGATGCGCGCCCGGTCGGCCTTCATGGCCTCCTTCATCTTGCGCTCGACCGCCTGATTATTGCGGCCCTCTTCCATATCGATGAAATCGACGACGATCAGCCCGGCCAAATCGCGCAAGCGCACTTGCCGCGCGATTTCTTCCGCCGCTTCCATATTGGTTTTATAGGCGGTTTCTTCGATATGCCGTTCGCGCGTCGCCCGGCCCGAGTTCACGTCGATGGCAACCAGCGCTTCGGTCGGGTTGATGACGATGTAGCCGCCGGAGCGCAGTTGCACGACCGGCGAATGGATTTGATCGAGCTGGGTTTCCACCTGATAGCGATGCATCAGCGGAATCGTCGGGTCGGTGTAGGGCACGATGCGCCGGGCGTGGCTCGGCATCAGCATGCGCATGAAGCTTTTGGCGTTCTGATAGCCTTCTTCGCCTTCCACCAGCACCTGTTCGATATCGCTCGAATAAAGGTCGCGGATGGCGCGCTTAATCAGGCTGCCTTCCTCGTGGATGAGGGCAGGGGCCGAGGATTCCAGCGTACTTTCGCGAATCTCGTCCCACAGGCGCAGCAGATATTCATAGTCGCGGCGTATATCAATGCGCGAGCGCTCCATTCCCGCCGTGCGGACGATGACCGCCATGCCTTCGGGAATATTGAACTCGTCCAGCATGCCTTTCAGGCGCTTGCGGTCCGGCCCATTGGTGATCTTACGGCTGACGCCGCCGCCGCGCGGGTTATTCGGCATGAGCACGCAGTAGCGCCCGGCCAGCGACAGATAGGTGGTGAGGGCCGCGCCCTTATTGCCGCGTTCTTCCTTCACCACCTGCACCAGCATAATCTGGCGGCGGGTGATAACGTCCTGAATCTTATAATTGCGCAGATTGCGGGCGCGGCGCGGCGATACATCGTCGAACTCGTCGCCGCCGACTTCTTCCACCGCTTCACCGTCTTCGCCGTCTTCCTGTTGGCGGGCCTCGGCGGCTTCGCGCGCGGCTTCGGCAATCAGGGCTTCGCGGTCGGCAATCGGAATCCGGTAATAATCCGGGTGGATTTCCGAGAAGGCAAGAAAGCCGTGACGGCCGCCGCCATATTCAACGAAAGCCGCTTGCAGTGACGGCTCTACCCGCGTGACTTTCGCTAAGTAGATATTGCCTTTAAGCTGCTTTTTCGTGGATGTCTCGACGTCGAATTCTTCGAGACGCTGACCGTCCAACACGACGACGCGGGTTTCTTCCGCGTGGGTCGCGTCGATCAACATACGCTTGACCATAGGGTATAAACTCCAACAAACCCGCAGCGGCCAGCAACGCCAAACGACCGCGCAAAGCGGTTGAGCGGGGCGGTACGGTCAACACTTGGGTTTGGAATAGGGACGGAGCGGTAAAACGATCTAGGATCCCCACCCGAACGGAAGCCAAGGCGGCACAAGCCCCCTTGGGCGTCGGGTTTAAGCTGCGATGACCGCACGCGTTGGACACTAGACTGACGGCTCCTGGGTTAGACGCAAGACCATCTCGCGAAACCTGTTGGGGCGCGTGCCGGGGGGCAGAACCTACCCGCCCGTTCTGGATGGAGCTAAACCCCCTCTAACGGGAATGGATCTTCCGTCGGAGCAGGGCCGATCCAGCCAACGCGGGCCGATAAGCCAACAACCGGAAAAAGATACGGGCTGACCTTGAAGTCGCCGCCGATCCCGGACATGCGACTACACAATAGGGATAAGTGTGCAGCACGACAATCATATTCCTTAAGGGCAGGCGAGAATTCACAGCGCGTCATACGCACCATTGCGGGGACAAGTCGGCCCTGCCCGGCGAAGGCGGGTTGCACCGGCTCGGGCGCGCAGGCATGCTGCGGCCATGATCGCATTCAGGACTGACCTTACGGGATTCTTTCGGGCTCCGCGCCGTTTCGGCTGGGCTTTGCTCGTGCTGCTCGGTTTCTTGGCGGCGCTGCCGCATCCGGCCTGGGCCGAGGCGGTGGCGAGCGGCTGGCGCGTCGGCGTGCGCGACGGCGGCATTACGCGCTTCGTTCTCGATGTGTCGGAGCCGGTGGCGGTGCGCGTGCAGCCGCGCGGGCCGGAGCGGGTGTTCATCGATTTGACCGGCGTTACCCTGCGCTTGGAGGATAAACCGCCGCGCGGCGGCCTCATTCAGCGGGCGGTGACGGTGCTGGACGCAGCGGGCGCCGCGGGATCGAGCTCGTGCTCAGTCGCTCGGCACAAATCCAGGCCGCCAGCCTGTTTCCGCCGGAAGGGCCGCAGCGTTACCGGTTGGTGGTCGATCTGGTGCCGGGCACGCCTGCGCCGGTAATGCAAACCGCGCCGCAAGCAAGCGCCGCGCCGAGCTTGGCCTATCAGCCCGCTTATGCCGGTGCCGAGCGCG
>NZ_LAJY01000271.1 GCF_000963705.1 Elstera litoralis
TAACCGTAATCGGCGGGGCATCGTTTTGCTCGGTGCCTTGACCGTTGGTCTGATTTTCGTCGCTCATCTTTGTATCCTATGGAATTAGGTCGCCCGAATTACGTCGCCCTGGGTAGAGCGTAAGGCTCCCCTAGCACGGCTCAGGTTGCGTGTACAACCGTGGCAGCAGTGGGGTTGCTGGGAACTTTTACCACCGAGCAATTGCCGACTGGCAAGCCCGTGACCGCCTGAATGAAGCCCCAATGGGAGACGATCAACAAACCGTCGCGCGCCTCATGCTGGTCAATCTCCGTGAGAAAGCGGTTCGCGCGGAGTTGCAGCGCGCTTACCGGCTCCTCATGATCGGGCCACCATTGGGTTTCGAGGTGATCGAAGCTGAGGTGCGGAAAGCTTTCGCGCAGCACATGGGGCGCGCTGCCGTAGTCGCAGAAATAGGCCGCGCGCTCGCCGACAATGGGTGTGACGGTATGAATGCGACCGCCTAAGTGCTCGGCGATAATCTCGGCGGTTTGAAGCGCCCGCCGGTAAGGGCTCGACCAGATTTCGCGCACGCTGTCGTGAGCGGCAATGATTTTGGCGGCGACACGGGCTTGCGCCCGGCCTTCGTCGGTCAAATCGGGATCGCGGATACCCGGATCGCGGCGCGTCCGATTGAAATGCGCGTTGAACTCCGACTGTCCGTGACGGACCATCAACATGATGAAAGCGGCTCCCAGATAATTCTCGTTTGCTTAGAATAGGGTGCCGGGGCCGCAAGGGCTAGTCGCAGCAGCGATGAAAACCCAAGATTTTCCGCCCCCGCCCTGCGGGGCCGCTTGCCCTTTGGGGGGCGGGCCTATGTAGAGACAAGAATTTTTCGCTTAACTCTTGGAATCGAGGGTACCCGTGCTGGAATCCATCGTTCTATTTGCGGTGATCGCCGCGTTTCTGCTCTACCGCCTGCTGTCCGTGCTCGGCCAGCGCACGGGGGAGGAACGCCAACAGCCGAACCCGCTGGAACGTGCGCCGGATGCCGCGCGCCCCGATCCAGGCCCAGTGCCCGGTAAAATCCTCTCTTTCCCCACCCCCAGCCAGCGCGCCCAGCCGCGCCCGGTCGATGAGCCGCGCTCGCTCGCCGAGGGGATCGAGGAATTGGGCCAGTTCGACCCGAATTTCGAGGAAGTCAGCTTTCTTGGCGGAGCGCGCGCGGCCTATGAGATGATCGTCAAAGCCTATGCCGAGGGCGATACCGGCGCGCTGCGGCCCTTGCTGAGCGACGATGTGTTCCGCGATTTCAATGGGGCCATTCAGCAGCGCGGCGGCCCAGAACCCGTCGCCCTAACGCGGATTGCCGCCGCCGATCTTGCCGATGTGCGCATGGATGGGCCGATTGCCCTCGTCACCGTCCGCTTTGTCGCCGAACAAATCGATGGCGGTGATGTGATCGATCTTTGGACCTTCCGCCGCGATGTACGCAGCAAAGATCCGAATTGGCTGCTGAGCCAAACCCGCGCGGGCGCGGTTTAGCCTTTCTTTTGTTTTCCAGCACCCGCAGACGGGGCGGCGCGCTGGGCTTTTCTCCTGCTCCCGTCGGTTGATGGTCTAATGGTTTCCTTTTCGGTTCGTGCCTTCCCCGCGTCTTTGGCCCCGCTCGCCGCCGTCGCGCTTCTGCTTCTGTCGGCCTGCGGTGAGATGGGCGCATCGCGCCCCACGACAGGCACTGCCGAGCCGCCGCAGCCCGATCAAGTCTCCCTGAAACCGGCGAAATTCACCGATCTCGCCGAGTGGGCACAAGATGATCTGCTGGCCGCCAAGCCCGCCCTCACTCGCAGTTGCGACCGTCTGCTGACCCAAGACGAAAACCGCTCGGTCGGCCCCGCCGGTCAAGGCGGCAAGGTGGCCGATTGGCGGGCGGGCTGCGGCGCGATTGAGAAAGCCAGCACCTCCGCCGCGCTGCGCCAAGCGCTCGAAACCCATTTTCAGCCGTTCGAAGTCAGCGGGCGCGACGGCCGGCAAGGGCTGTTCACCGGCTATTACGAGGCCGAATTGCGCGGCGCGCGCCGCCCCGGCGGGGCCTTCCAAACCCCGCTCTACCGCCGCCCGGAAGATCTGATTACCGTCGAACTGATTGATTGGCGGGCCGATTGGCGCGGCCAGCGCATCGCGGGGCGGGTCGTCGAAGGCCGCCTGCGCCCCTATGCCGACCGCAAAGCCATCGAGGGCGGCAGTTTGCGCGGGCGCGGGCTTGAACTTGTGTGGGTCGATGATCCCGTCGATGCTTTCTTCCTGCAAATCCAGGGGTCGGGCCGCGTCATTCTTCCTGATGGGCAGGTGATGCGCGTCGGTTTTGCTGCCCAAAACGGTCAGGCCTATGTGCCGATTGGGCGCGTGCTGGCCGATAAAGGGGCCATTCCCCGCGACGAAGTCTCGATGCAAACGATCCGCGCCTGGCTAAGCGCCCATCCGAAGGACGCGGCGGAGATTATGAACGCCAACCCCTCCTTCGTGTTCTTCCGCGAGCTTTCGGGCGAAGGCCCCTTGGGCGCGCAAGGCGTGGCGCTGACACCGGGCCGCTCGCTCGCGGTCGATCCCAGCTTCATGCCGCTCGGCGCGCCGGTGTGGCTGGAGTTGGAGGATGTTCCCGGCGAGGCGAGCAAGACCGGCCCGTTACGCCGCCTCGTCGTGGCCCAGGATACCGGCGGCGCGATCAGAGGCCCCGTGCGCGGCGATCTGTTCTGGGGTTACGGCGATACCGCCGCCGATCGGGCCGGGCGGATGAAGGCCAAGGGCCGGTACTTCCTGCTGCTGCCGCGCGGAGCCGCGCCGATTAGCTAAGAATCACGTCGTCGACGTGCGGGGCGAGTTCTTCCGATAGGCCGTGCGTCAAGGTGACCATCACATCGGGGGCGTAGCGGTCCACGCCGAAAACCGCGCGCGGATAGTCCATCGCCTTTTGCCGCGCCCAGATACTGTCGTGCTGATCGGGGGGCAGGATTTCCACGGGGTCGCCCAGGGCAATCCAGTAGTTTGGCACGATGGCGAATTCGGGCAGCCGTGTGCGTAGATGAACGACGCCGCCGATGCGGATTTCGCAGCGCCGCCCCAGATGCGCTTGCGGCAGAATCACCGCCCCGGTGGCGATATAGCATTCGCCCTCGATCACCGCCCCGGTAATATGGACCTGAGGGGCGATCAAACAGTTCGGGCCAATCGTACAATCATTGCGGGCCGTCGCGCGGATCACGGTATTCTCATAGAGAATAACTTCCGCGCCGATGCTCACCCGCCCGCCACCTTCGCCGATCACCCGCGCCCCGTGCATGATCCGCGCGCCGGGGCCAACCGATACAGCCCCACACAGGGTGGCGTCGGGCGCAACCCAGGCGGTAGGATCGATCTGCGGGGTCTGGCCTTGATGGGTGATAATCATCGGCACGGCTCCTCACGGGAAGAAAGTTACGCGGGCACAACGCGCTTCGCATAGGTCTCGCGGGCAAACTCCAGAACATCGACACTTGCCGATAGGCTGCGCCCGTTCAGATGGGGGGTGGCCGCCTCTGCCAATACGTCCGCCACCGCCGCGCCCAGCGCCTGTTTGGTGGCAAGCTCCCGGCCCGGCAGCAGGCGGATTTCGACATGGAGCATCGTTTCGCTGCCGTCGCCGCGATTGATATGATCGGCGCGGGTATCCAGCACCAAGGTCTTGCAATCGACAAGCTGCGCGCCGGCAATCCTGACGACCGCCTCGTGGATCGCGCCGAGCATCGGCTTAAGATCGAGCACCGCCATTAGCGACGGCGAGCCCTCTAGACGAATTTGCGGCATCATCGCTCCAAACAGGAAAACTATATTCCGTTACGGTAGCCTACTCCTGCATGTGTTACTACTCCCCACGGTCGTGAATCCCGCACTGTCATGGCCTCTTCGCTTGCATTTTATCCGCATCTGACCAACCATCGCCGCAGCTTAGAGGCTTCGGAAAAGTAGGAGAAAAACATGGCCGACGGGAAATATCGTCTGATTACCCGCAGTGATTTCGACGGGCTGGTCT
>NZ_LAJY01000272.1 GCF_000963705.1 Elstera litoralis
ACGGGCCTACACGCCCAAAGCGGCCTTTGTTCTCAGGCAATAAAAAAGCCTTACAAACCAACGGTTGAATGGACGTTTTAAAATGGTGCTGCCGAAGAGGATTGAACTCTTGACCTCTCCCTTACCAAGGGAGTGCTCTACCACTGAGCTACGGCAGCATCGCCATATTGCGCCAAGATGCGCGGCATCGGTTGGCGTGGGCGGCTATTTAGCGGATGGGGTGGGGCTTGGCAAGAGCCAAAAAGCGGGGCTAGTGTGCGGCAGGCCGAAGGGTTTCGGTCTTTCGCCCCATCGCCGCTTCCTTCTATTGAGTGCGTTATGAGCAAAGCCCCTTCCCCAACAACTCCCGAAACCCAAGCGGCGCAGCAGGCGCGGGCCGAGCGGCAGGCGGCGGCGTTGCGGGCCAACCTCAAGCGGCGCAAGCAGCAGAAGCGCGGGCGGGATGACGCGGCGGACGAGGCTTTCGGCCCGGATACAATCCCCGACGCAACCCCCTCCGGCACCGCAGGATAAGCGCTTCGGCTTGATGCGCCCCCGCGCGTGCGATAGAAGCCAGAGGCTCAAGAGTTTGCGGTGAAGGACGGAACGGGACAATGGCGATACTGTCGGACAAATGGATCCGCAAAATGGCGTTGGAAAAGGAGATGATCTCCCCCTTCGTCGAGCGGCAAGCGCGCGACGGCGTTATTTCCTACGGCCTCTCGTCCTACGGGTACGATGCGCGGGTGAAGAATGATTTCAAGATCTTCACCAATGTCGATGCCGCCATCGTCGATCCGAAGAATTTCGACAGCAAGAGCTTTGTCGATCGGCAAACCGACGTGTGCATCATCCCGCCGAATAGTTTCGCCCTGGCGCGGACGGTGGAATATTTCAAAATCCCGCGCGACGTGCTGGTGATCTGCCTCGGCAAATCCACTTATGCCCGCTGCGGGATTATCGTCAATGTAACGCCCTTGGAGCCGGAGTGGGAGGGGGAGGTGACGATTGAAATTTCCAACACCACGCCGCTGCCCGCCAAGATTTATGCCCATGAAGGCATTTGCCAGTTTTTGTTTTTCCAGGGCAATGAGCCGTGCGAAGTTTCCTACGCGGATCGCGCCGGGAAATATATGAGCCAGCGCGGCGTAACCCTGCCGCGCCTTTAAAGCCGCAAAGTGAAGGAAGTTCCCGGTGGATAAGATCAGAGTGCGCGGCGGCAACGTCCTGAAAGGCACCATCGATATTAGCGGCGCGAAGAATGCCGCCCTGCCGTTGATGACGGCGGCGCTGCTCAGCGATGAAACGCTGACGCTCTCCAACGTGCCGCATCTTGCCGATATTTCGACGCTGCTGTCGTTGCTGGCACAGCACGGCGTTGAGGTGTCGATGGATGGTAATGCTTCCGGCGGCCATACGGGCCGGGTGATGAAGCTGACCGCCAAAACCATCACCAGCACCACCGCGCCCTACGATATCGTCCGCAAGATGCGCGCGAGCTTCCTCGTCATGGGGCCGCTGGTGGCGCGCTGCGGCCTCGCCCGCGTCTCCCAGCCCGGCGGCTGCGCGATTGGCGGGCGGCCCATCGATTTGCACCTGAAGGGCCTCCAGGCACTCGGGGCGGAAATCGAGCTTTCCGAAGGTTATGTGGAAGCCCGCGCGCCGAAGGGGCTCGTTGGCGGGCGTTTCGTCTTCCCGGTGGTGTCGGTCGGCGCGTCGGAAAATCTGCTGATGGCGGCCTGTCTCGCCAAGGGCGAAACCGAGTTGGTGAATGTGGCGCGCGAGCCGGAAGTGGTCGATCTCGGCCATTGCCTGATCGCCATGGGCGCGAAGATCGAAGGGCTCGGCACCGATACCGTGCGCATTCAGGGCGTCGACCGGCTGCACGCCGCCCAGCATCAGATTGTCGCCGACCGGATCGAAGCGGGCACCTATGCCATTGCAGCGGCGATTACCGGCGGGGATATTCTGCTGCGCCATGCCCATATCGATCATCTGCCGGTCTTCGTTGATAAGCTGCGCGAAGCGGGCGTGACGATCACGGCGGAAGCCGAGGGGGTTCGCGTCGCCCGCACCGCCGCCCCGTTGATCGGCGTCGATGTGATGACCGAGCCGTTCCCCGGTTTCGCCACCGATCTGCAAGCCCAAACGATGGCCCTCATGACCGTGGCCAATGGCGCGGCGATGATGACCGAAACCATTTTCGAAAACCGCTTCATGCATGTGCCGGAACTGGCGCGCATGGGGGCGAATGTCACCATTCACGGCTCCTCCGCCCTCGTGCGCGGCGTCAAGCGCCTGACGGGCGCGCAGGTGATGGCGACCGATCTGCGCGCCTCGGTCAGCCTCGTGCTGGCGGGCCTCGCGGCGGAAGGCGAAACCATCGTTCACCGCGTCTATCATCTGGATCGCGGCTATGAGCGGCTCGAAGAGAAGCTGGCCGCCTGCGGGGCCGATGTGGAACGGGTGCGGGAGGCGGGATGAGCGCGCCCGGCCTGAAGCTGAAAGCCGTCGATTCGGCGGATCTCGAAATTCTCAGCGCCTGCTTGCAGGACGCGCTGCTGCCGGTGCTCGATTTGTATTACGATGGGGCGGCGCAGGAATTTCTGCTCGTCGCCAACCGTTTTCGTTGGGAAGCGCCCGCCGCTCAGGAGCGCACCCATATGGCGGTGCGCGTGCGCGGCGTCACCGGCGTACAGCGCAAGGGCTTCGATCTGAAGGACCAGGGCCGCTTTCTCGCGCTGCTGGCCCTCACCTACACGCCGACTGAAACCGGCGGGCTGCTGCATCTGCATTGCGCGGGCGACAGCGAAACCGGCCTGCGCCTCAGTGTGAAAAGCCTCGACCTTCTGGCCCAAGATTTCGGCGAGCCCTGGCCCAGCGCCTCGGTGCCGACCCACGGCGATAGCGGCAAAGGAGCCGTGTAAATGGACCAACGACCGCTTGTTCTCGCTCTGCCGAAGGGCCGGATTCTCGACGAGGTTATGCCGGTACTCGCCCGCATCGGCATCGAGCCGGAGCCCGATTTCGCCCGCGCTTCCTCGCGCAAGCTGCGCTTCACCACCAATATCCCCGACCTTGAGATTATCCGCGTGCGCAGTTTCGATGTGGCGACCTTCGTCGCCTTCGGCGCGGCGGAACTGGGGGTGGCCGGGTCGGACGTGCTGATGGAGTTCAACTATTCCGAACTCTATTCGCCGCTCGATTTGGGGATTGGCCGCTGTCATATCTCGGTGGCCGAACCCGCCGCCCTGGTGGAAGCCGATGCGCCGCAGCAGTGGAGCCACGTGCGGGTGGCGACAAAATATCCCGAAATCACCAAAGCTTATTTTGCCGCGCGCGGCGTGCAGGCCGAATGCGTTAAGCTGAATGGTGCCTTGGAACTCGCGCCCACGCTAGGGTTGTGCGAGCGGATTGTCGACCTCGTTTCCACGGGGGCTACCCTGCGCGCCAATGGGCTTGTGGAAGTGGCGCGGATTGCGGATGTTTCTTCTCGGTTGATCGTCAACCGCACGGCGCTGAAAACCCGTTCGGACGCGCTGACCGCCTGGATTGATCGTTTTGCGGAGGTAACCCGTGCCCGTGCGGCTTGATGCCCGAAGCCCCGATTTCGAGACCCGCTTTGCCGCGCTGCTGAACGACAAGCGCGAAACCTCGGTGGACGTCTCGACTGCCGTCGCGGCGATTCTGGCCGAGGTGCGGGCGCGCGGCGATACGGCGGTTGTCGAGTATACCAACCGCTTCGACCGGGTGAATGCGCCCAATCTCGCCGCGCTGAAAGTCACCGCTGCCGAAATCGACGCGGCGGAAGCCGCCTGTTCGCCGGACCTGCTGGCCGCGCTCGATGTGGCGGCGGCGCGGATCGCCGATTTCCACGCGCGCCAGTCACCGACCGACCTGCGCTATACCGATGCCTTGGGCGTCGAGCTTGGCATGCTGTGGCGGCCCGTGGCGGCTGCCGGGCTCTATGTGCCCGGCGGGCTCGCGTCCTACCCCTCCTCGGTGCTGATGAACGCGCTTCCCGCTAAAGTGGCGGGCGTGGAGCGCATCGTGATGGTGGTTCCCGCGCCCGATGGTGTGCTGAACCCGCTGGTGCTGGCGGCGGCGAAACGCGCGGGCGTAACGGAAATCTACAAGATCGGCGGGGCGCAGGCCGTGGCGGCGCTGGCCTATGGCACCGAAACCATTGCGCCGGTCGATAAAATCGTCGGCCCCGGCAATGCCTATGTGGCGGCGGCCAAGCGCGCCGTGTTCGGGCAAGTGGGGATCGATAGCATTGCCGGACCGTCCGAAATCCTAGTGGTGTCGGATGCTGACAGCCCGCCCGAGTGGATTGCGGCGGACCTCTTGAGCCAAGCCGAGCACGATAGCAGCGCCCAATCCATCCTGATTACCGACGATGCCGCCTTTGCCGATGCCGTGGCGGCCGCCGTCGAGAAACTTCTGGAAACCCTGCCGCGCCGGGAGATTGCCGCCGCAAGCTGGCAGGCGCATGGGGCGATTATTCTGGTGGAAAGCTTCGATGCGGCCCTGCCGATCATCGACTGCATCGCCGCCGAACATCTCGAACTCGCCGTCACCGATCCGCACGCGCTGGCGGCGAAAATCCGCAATGCCGGGGCGATTTTCCTCGGGCGGCACACGCCGGAAGCGATGGGCGATTATATCGCCGGGCCGAATCACGTGCTTCCCACCGCCCGCAGTGCGCGCTTCTCCTCTGGCCTCGGCGTGCTCGACTTCATGAAGCGCACCACGCTGGTCGGCTGTAGCCCCGCGTCGCTTCAGGCGCTTGGCCCCTCGGTGCTGGCGCTGGCCGAGGCCGAAGGCTTGCAGGCGCACGCGCTCTCAGTATCCATCCGCTTGCCGGAGGCCAGCCGATGAGTGAGGCGGACAATCGTCTGGTCGATGTCAAACTCGATGAAAAATCGGTTGTCCGCCGTAATCAGACGGTCGAACACGAGCGCGCCATCGCCCTCTTCGACCTGATGGAAGAAAACAGCTTCGCGCTGATCGGCCACCCCGGCCCCTATCACCTGCGCCTCGGCATCGAAGACAATCGCCTGATCCTCGACGTGCGCAGCCCCACCGAAGACGCGCTGGAGCGCGTGCAACTCCCCCTCGCCGGGTTCCGCTCGGTGGTGCGCGATTACTTCCAGATCTGCGACAGCTACTATACCGCCATCAAAACCCAAAGCCTCGCCCAAATCGAAGCCATCGATATGGGCCGTCGCGGCCTGCATAACGAAGGCTCCGAAATGCTGCGCGACCGCCTGCAAGAGAAAATCACCCTCGATCACAATACCGCCCGCCGCCTGTTCACGCTGATCTGCGTGCTGCATATTCGGGGGTAGGGCGGCGTGGGGGTGATGATTGTCAGGGACGCTGTCCCCGACACCCCTGACCAAGGGGCTTGCCCCTTGGTGATCCCAATTTCCTTTTCAGAAATTATTTTCGTTTTTCTGAGCAGGCTTCTTTTGATTACTGAAATGCGTTCCCCAAGGGCGCTGCCCTTGGGTGGGGGTTCGGGGGGCAGAGCCCCTGACCTTTGGCGCATAAGGCACCCGATGCAAGCAATCCTCAACGTCGCGCTGCCGGTTTTCGGCTTGATTTTGGCCGGATATATTGCGGCGAAGTTGAAGCTGCTGGGGGGCAGTTCCACGGAGGCGTTGAATAAGTTCGTTTATTACTTCGCGCTTCCGGCGATGCTGTTTCTGGTGATGTTCCGCGCGCCGTTGGAGCGGGTGGTAGACCGGGAGTTTTTGATTGCTTTCTGCGCGCCGCTGGGCGTGGTGTTCGTCATTACGGTCGTCTGGGGGCGGCTGGTGGGACGGCTGCGGCTGGCGGATTTATCGGTGCAGAGCCTCGCTTCTTGCTACGGCAATGTTGGCTATATGGGGGTGCCGTTGGTGTCGCTCGCCTATGGGCCGGAGGCGCTGCCCTATGCGATTGCCGCGACGATTCTGACTGGCTCGATCATGTTCGGCGCGGGGATTATGGGGGTCGAAGCCGATTTGCGCTCCGGCCAAGGCGCGCTGAAAACCTTCGTCGGCGTGCTGGGTACCGTGGCGCGCAATCCGCTGATCGTCGCGCCTGCGGCGGGCGCGGCCTGGGCACTCTCGGGCGTGCCCCTGTTCGGGCCGTTGAAGACCTTCGCCGAGCTCATGGGCGCCTCGGCCAGCCCCTGCGCGCTGTTTGCCTTGGGGATGTTCCTCGCCGCCCAACCGATCCGGGGGGAACTGTCGGAAGTCGCGTGGTTGACGGTGTTAAAACTCGCCGTCGCCCCCATCGCCACCTATGGGGTGCTGGTGATCCTGGGCGAAGAACACAGCCTCGTCGGCCGCGTCGCCCTGCTGCTCAACGCGCTCCCCACCGGCGCGGGGGCCTTCGTGCTGGCGCAGAAATATGATCGGCTGGTGGCGCAAACCTCGGCGACGATTCTGGTCTCAACGATCCTGTCGGTGCTGACGGTGAGTGCGTTGTTGGCGGTGGGGTAATATACATCTCAAAATTTGTCATTCGTTGCGGGAAACCCTTCAGCGAAGTAATCTAACTCAGGCGATTTCCAGCTACATGAGAGGGTCCAAGGTTGGCCGATAAAAGATATTCTGTCTTCATTAGTTCAACTTTTGAAGACTTGAAGGAAGAGCGGCAAGCGGTACAAGATTCGGTGATCCGTTCTGGAGATTTCCCAGTTCAGATGGAAACGTTCCCGGCAGCGGACGAAGATCAATTTGCATTTATACAATCCTTGATAGATAAATGTGATTATTATGTTTTAATAGTGGCGGGCCGTTATGGCTCCATAGATGATGACGGCATCAGCTACACTGAAAAGGAGTATCGCTATGCCATTACCCGCGATATTCCTGTACTTGCGTTGGTACATGGCGACCGAGGAAGTATCCCAGCAGGCAAAAGTGAAGCGTCCCAAGAAGGTAAAGTGCGGCTTGCGGCTTTTATCTCGGATATTGAAAAAAATAGATTGCGAAAAACTTGGACGTCATGTGAGCAATTGAAGCTAGCTGTTCGTGAGGCGTTGGACCATGCAAAAGCAACTAAGCCTGCTGTAGGTTGGGTTCGAGGAGATACCATTGCAAGTGTTAAAATTCTGGAGGAATTAAACGAGGTTCGTAAAGAAAATGTTAAATATCTTGAAACTATCGGAAGTTTTGATATAAATTTATCCCTGCCTCCGATTCCGTCTGCTGATGATGCGATTTGTGTAAATATTATTGGGATATCAAAAAAAATTGACAACAGAATAATGTATGGAAGTAACGCGAAGATTGAAACAACATGGATCTCGATGTTTCCTTTATATTATGAAAATATATCCTATATCATTAATAATTACGATGGCGAGTTTTCATATTCTATTTACCGAGATGACTCTGCTGTACAAATTGGATCTGCTATTGCTGACCAAGTTGCGGTTATTGACGCG
>NZ_LAJY01000273.1 GCF_000963705.1 Elstera litoralis
TGATCCTCGTAGCGTTTGAAATCCATGCTGGCGGGGCCGACCTTCATCAACTCCTGCTCTTCCATCGCGCCCTTAGCGACGGCGATGGTTTTACCGCCGAGATCATCGAAGCTTTTAATCGCCAAACTCTTCGGCGCATAAACCGCTTGAAAGAACGGCGCATAGGCGTGGGTGAAATCGATCACCTTCTCGCGCTCCGGGTTTTTCCCCAAGGTCGAGATGACCAGATCCACCTGCTTCGTCTGCACATAGGGAATGCGGTTGGCGCTGGTGACGGGCACCATTTCCAGCTTTGCGCCCAATTTTTCGGCAATCAGTTCGGCCATCGCGATATCGAGCCCCTGGGGCTTCAGGTCGATGCCAACGAAACCATAAGGCGGATAATCGGTCGGCACGGCGATCTTGATGACTTTATTCTTCAGGATCGTCTCAAGCGCCGCCTGCGCCTGGACCGGGACCGTGCCCAGCGATACGGCCATCATGCCAAGACCGGCAACCAAACCAACGAGGAACTGACGCTTCGAGGGGCTCATTGGGAAACTCCAACAGGAAATGAAACTTAAGGCTCCCCCGGCCCGCCCCCAGGGGGTAGCGGGAATACCCCGCCCTACCTGTCAGATCTCCATGCAAACCCCGAGCCAGGGTTGACCCGCCCTAAAACCGCCCCGGACGCAACGCCGCAAGATCGATCCCCGCCGCCGCAAGATCGGGCGGAAGTGGGGTTCCCGTCACCAGGGCTGCGGTGAGCCGCGCCAGTGTCGGGGCCATCATAATGCCGTAACCGCCTTGGCCAATCAGCCAGAAGAAATTTTCGGCCGTAGGATCGAAGCCGACCACGGGCGCACCATCGGCCACGAAAGAGCGCAAGCCCGCCCAGGCGCGCGGCGCGCGTTTTAGCGTAATATGGGTGTGGGTTTCGAGCCAATCGGCCGTGAGGGCAATATCCATCTCTTCGGGCTGAATATCTTGGGGTGGAACCGGCGTTTCCTCGCCCAGTGAGGCCATAATCGCGCCAGCTTCCGGCTTTAGATACGGGCCTTCGCCGACATATTCCACGAGCGGCAGGGCTTCGACCGCAAGGCCGGACGGCGCATCGACGACGATTGCCGTGCGCCGCATCGGCGTTAGCCCCTGCGGTGCCGCTCCCGCCAACGCGCCCAGAACATCGCCCCAAGCCCCGGCGGCATTGATAATTGTCCGCGCGCCAATCGTCGCACCGCCCGCCGTGACGATCCACAGGCCGCGACGCGCGCCAGCCCCGTCACCCGGGCCGTGCAGCATATCTGCCCGCCCCGGCGCTTGAAGCCGCGCAAATAGGCTTGATGCAGCGCATCGACATCCATATCGAGCACCCCCGCCTCAAACGCCGCAGCGGTGAACGTCTCTGGGCGGATCATTGGCGCTTTCGCCACAGCTTCGGCGTGGGAGAGCGCAACAATCGGGTGCGCGGGCGACGATTGAGCAATCAGCGCAGCGAGCGCGGCTTCGTGCCCCGGTTTTGCGAGTGTGAGCGCGCCCCGTGGCGTGACCAGTGGGATGTCGGTAAAGCCTTCGGGCGGATTGGTGAAAAAATCAAACCCGGCGGCATTGATGCTACGCACCAGGGGTGTGCCGAAGTTGGCGGTATAAAGCGCCGCCGAGCGGCCCGTACTGTGATAGCCCGGCTGATCTTCGGCTTCGAGCAACCAGGTTTCCCCCGCCGCCGCCAGCTCATAGGCCGCCGATGCGCCAGAAATCCCCGCCCCGATCACCAGAAAATCAACCACATCCATCGTGTCGCGCCTCGCCCGTCAACCGCGACGGCCCCAAAGCCGCCCTTCCCTACACTGTGCGCAGCCCATCGCAATCTGCAAGAAAAATAAAATTCATTGACACTATGACGTAAAAACTTTCACCTGAAGAGGAACTTTGGAGGGGGCAGCGCGATGGCCGAACCCGTGCGTCAGCGGCTTGAAGAATGTACGCGAACCGGCTCGAAGGCCGACCGGGCGCTTGCGGCCTATATTCTCGCCAAGACCAGCGAGATCCCGTTTGAAACCGCCGCCAGCCTCGCCGAAAAAGTGGGCGTGAGCGAGCCGACGGTGGGGCGCTTTTGCCGCTCGCTCGGCTTTAAGAGCTTCAAGGATCTCAAAGACCAGTTCCGCCAGGATATCGGCGACCGCCCGTGGTTGATCGCCGACCGGCTCACCGAGTTCCAGCAGCGCGCCCAATCGGGCGAAGATGCCTTGGGCCAAGCGCTTCAGCTCGAAATCGCCGGGCTGGTCGCGGTCTATGAACTCGCGCGCAGCCCCGAATGGAAGCGCGTCGTGGCTCGGCTCACGACCGCGCGGCGCGTCTTCGTGGCCGGTTTCCAGACCGAACGGGCGATGGCCGATATGTTCGCCTACCAACTCCAATATCTGCGCGATGGGGTGCAGAGCCTCGATCTCGCGGGCGGCAATTTCATCGAACTGCTGGCGAGCGACCCGGACGGCGTTTGCCTCGTCATCTTCGAAGCGCGGCGCTACTCGCGCTTGGCGCAGGTGCTGGCGCGCGAAGCCCATAAGGCCGGAATTCCGGTCACGCTCATCACCGACGCCTTCTGCGCCTGGGGCGCGGATGTGGTCGATGAAATCTTCGCCGTGCCCACCGAGTTCAACCTGTTTTGGGACTCAACCGCCCAAATGGCGAGCCTCATCAATCTCATGATGAACGCCGTCTCCATTGCCATCGGCCCGAGCGTCGAGGCGCGGCTGACGCGCGTATCGCAACTCTACAGCCAATTCACCGGCCACGTCGGCGATTCGGGCGGGCCGGACCGCTAATCCCCTTCGGGAACGACCGGGGGCCAACCCCCGGCATTTGTCAGAACAGACCCAGGTTTCACGCTGCCGCAATGGCATTTTTGGGAGTAGAATGATGCGTTTTCTATCCAAGGTCGCGCTTCTATCCGCCGCAACGATTCTGAGCGCGGCCCTGCCTGCGGCGGCGCAGGAGGCGGTTTTTGCCGTCACCGCCCGCGAAGTCGGCGCGCCAAGCTATAATCCGATCACCGGCACGCGCCTCAATAGCGCCAATTCGCTGATTTTCGACCGGTTGCTGCTGCAAGACGCCGATCAAAGCTTCCACGGCCTGCTCGCCCAATCCTGGGAGAGCGCGCCGGACGGGATGAGCTGGACGTTCAAGCTGAAGCCCGGCGTGACCTTCCACGATGGCGAGCCGTTCAACGCCAAGGTCATCGAGTGGTGGATTCCCAAATTCGCGGGCACTGAAAACGCTTATATGGTGGAAGCCATCGATAAGGTTGAGATCGTCGATGATCTTACCGTGCGCTTTGCGATGAAAAAGCCCGACCCGAACCTGCTGTTCAATCTCGCCAGTTCCTTCATGGGTGTGCCCTCGCCAAAAGCCTTCGATGCCTTAGGCGATAAATTCGGCGTGACGGCGGCCATCGGCACCGGCCCGTTCAAGATGGAAAAATTCACCGTTGGGCAAGAAACAGTGCTGGTGCGCAACGACGCCTATAAATGGGGTTCCGATCTTTCGGTCAATCGTGGCCCGGCCAAGCTGAAGAAAATCACCGTGCGCGAAATCGC
>NZ_LAJY01000274.1 GCF_000963705.1 Elstera litoralis
TTTGCCCCTCCCCTACCCCATCAAATGATACCCCCCATCAATGAACAAAGTCTCCCCGGTCATGATCCGGGCGGCATCGGTGGCGAGCAGGGCGGTGGCGAGGCCGACGTCTTCGATCGTGGCGAGGCGGTGGCCGGGGGTGCGGTCTTGGGTTTCCTCGATCAGCGTATCAAACTCGGCAAGGCCCGAGGCGGCGCGGGTGCGGATCGGGCCGGGGGAGAGGATATGGACGCGGATGTTTTTCGGCGCAAGCTCGGCGGCCAGATAGCGCCCGGCGCTTTCCAGCGCGGCTTTGACCGGCCCCATCAGATTATAATGTTCCACGACCCTTTGCGCCCCGAGGTAACTCATGGCGAAGAGGGTGCCGCCGTCCGTCATCAGGGGTTCGGCGAGCTTTGCCATGCGAATGAAGGAATGGCAGGAGATATCCATTGCCTCGGCAAAGCCGGGGCTGGAGCTATCGGTGAGGCGGCCTTGCAGGTCATCCTTGGGGGCGAAGGCGATGGAATGGATGAGGAAATCGAGCTTGCCCCAGCGCGCGGCGAGGGTCTCGAACACCGTCTCCAGCGCACCCGGCTCGGCGACGTTCAGCGGTAGAACGAGTTCGATTCCCATCCCCTCCGCCAGCGGGGCGACGTGGGGTTTTGCCTTCTCATTCAGATAGGTTATCGCCAACTCGGCCCCCAGGGCGTGGGTGGCTTGGGCGCAGCCGTAGGCGATGGAGTGTTCGTTGGCGATGCCGACGATCAGGCCCTTCTTGCCATCAAGGCGCAGGCGCGCGGGGTCGAAAGGGTTCGGCGTTATTGTCATGGCAGGGCTCCCTCAGGGGTCCGTCTCTTGCCGGAACCCGTGGTTTTGCGTAAGGTCCGCGCCATGATGCAGAAATTTGATGTCATTGTCGTGGGCGGTGGGCACGCCGGTACGGAAGCCGCCGCGTCGGCGGCCCGCATGGGCGCGCGCACCCTCTTGCTCACCCACCGGAAAGACACGGTGGGGGCGATGTCGTGCAACCCCGCTATTGGCGGCCTGGGCAAAGGCCATCTGGTGCGCGAGATCGACGCGCTTGATGGGATCATGGCGCGCGCTATCGACCGGGGCGGGATTCAGTTCCGCATTCTCAACCAGTCGAAAGGCCCCGCCGTCCGTGGCCCCCGCGCCCAGGCCGACCGCAAGCTCTATGCGGCTGCCGTGCAAGACCTGCTCGCCGAAACGCCGAACCTCGTGATTCACGAAGGCGCGGCGGTCGATCTTCGCTTCACCGGCACCCCCGGCATTGACGAGCGCATCAGCGCTGTGGTGCTGGCCGATGGGACAGAGATCGCCACGGGCGCGGTGGTGCTCACCACAGGCACCTTCCTGAACGGGCTTATCCATATCGGCGAAACCCAGATTCCGGCGGGGCGCGTTGGCGAGCCGCCGGCGCTGGGCCTATCCGAAGCGCTGCTGTCGCGCGGCTTTGCTCTGGGCCGGCTCAAGACCGGCACGCCCGCGCGGCTGGATGGGCGCACCATCGATTGGGCCGCCCTTGAGAGCCAGAAGGGCGACACGCCCCCGCCCCCCTTCTCGTACCTCACGGATCGGATTACCACGCCCCAGGTGGACTGCGGCATCACCTATACGACCGAAGACACCCATCGCATTATCCGCGAAAACCTGCATCGCGCGCCGATGTATAGCGGCCAGATCGCCAGTACCGGCCCGCGCTACTGCCCGTCGATTGAGGATAAGGTGGTGCGCTTTGCCGACCGCACGGCGCATCAGATTTTCCTGGAGCCGGAAGGCTTGGACGATCCCACCGTTTACCCGAACGGCATTTCGACCTCGCTGCCGGAGGATGTGCAGCGGTTGGTGATCGCTTCGATTCCGGGGCTTGAGAAGACGGTCATTATCCGCCCCGGCTATGCCATCGAATATGATTACGTCGATCCGCGCGAGTTGCGGGCGACGCTGGAAACCAAGCGCGTCACCGGCTTGTTCTTCGCGGGCCAGATCAATGGCACGACGGGGTACGAGGAAGCCGCCGCGCAAGGCTTGATCGCCGGGCTCAATGCCGCCTTGCGCGCAGGCGGCGGGGAAGTCGATTTCACCCTGGACCGCAGTCAGGCCTATATCGGCGTGATGATCGATGATCTCACGACGCGCGGCACCGCTGAGCCCTACCGCATGTTCACCAGCCGGGCGGAGTATCGCCTGTCCCTGCGCGCCGATAATGCCGACCAGCGCCTGACCAATCTCGGCACCGCCATCGGCGTTGTGGGGTCGGCGCGGGCGCGCATTTATGGCGAAAAGGAAGCGGCCCTGCTCGCGGCACGCACGCTCGCCACCGGCCTGAAGATGACGCCGACCGAGCTGGCGAAACGCGGTATCGCCATCACTCAAGATGGCGTGGCGCGCACGGCGCTCGATCTGCTGCGCTTCCCCGATGTCACTATCGACCGGCTTACCGGCATTTGGCCGGAGCTTGCCAATCTGCGCGCCGATGTGGTCGAGCAACTCGTGATCGACGCGGGCTATGCCGGGTATCTGGACCGGCAAGAGGCGGATATTCGGGCGTTCCGCAAGGATGAAGCCTGAGCCTGCCGCTGGATCTGGATTACACCAAGGTCGGCAGCCTGTCGGCGGAAGTACGGCAGAAGCTGATCGCGGCAAGGCCGGAAACCCTCGGGGCGGCGGCGCGCGTGCCGGGCGTCACCCCGGCGGCGGTGATCGCACTGCTGCGGCACGTGAAGCAAAAGTCGGTTGCCGCGTGACCCAAAGCCCGGCAATCCTCAGCGATGTTTCACGTGAAACACGCGCCCGACTCGACACCTATGCCGAGCTGCTGTGCAAGTGGCAGCCGCGCATCAACCTAATCGCCCCGTCCACGGTAGCAGACCTGTGGGTTCGCCATTTTGAGGATTCGGCGCAACTGCTACCGCTGGTGCCGCTCGGCACCACCCGGATTGTCGATATGGGCAGCGGCGGCGGTTTCCCCGGTTTGGTGCTGGCGATCCTCACGGGGATCGAAACGCACCTGATCGAAAGCGACAGCCGCAAATGCACCTTTCTGCGCGAAGCCGCCCGCCTCACCGACGCGCCGGTGACGGTCCATACGAAGCGCCTGGAAGCCCTGCCCTCGCTGAACGCCGATCTCGTCACGGCCCGCGCGCTCGCGCCGCTCGCCGATTTGCTGACCTATGCTAATCACGTGGGGCGTCCCGTGGACGCAGGCGGTTGGCAGGGATTGTTCCTCAAGGGTGAATCCTGGCAGAATGAAGTGGACGCGGCCCAGCCGCGCTACCGTTTTACGCTGGCGACCACGCCGAGCCGCACCCACCCGTCGGCCATGATCTTATCGATCAAGGATGTTCATCATGTCTCCTGAATCCGCTTCGGCAACCTCCGCCGGTCCGTTAGGCCGGGTGATCGCGGTCGCCAATCAAAAGGGCGGCGTCGGCAAAACCACGACGGCGGTGAACCTCGCAACCGCGCTCGCCGCGTGTGACAAGCGCGTGCTGGTGTTGGATCTCGATCCCCAGGGCAATGCGTCGACCGGCTTCGGGATTGATCGGCGCTATCGGTCGGTCGGGGCCTATCAGGTGCTGACCGATGGCGCGTCGATCACCGATGCCGCCGTGGGCACCGAAGTGCCGGGCCTGTCGCTCGTCACCTCCTCCGTCGATCTGGCCGGGGCCGAGTTCGAGTTGATCGATCAGGACGAGCGCGAGTATCGCTTGCGCGATGCGCTGGAAAAGCAGCCGCTGCCCTATGATTATATCCTCATCGACTGCCCGCCCTCGTTGGGCCTGCTAACGCTGAACGCGCTGGTCGCCGCCGATGCCGTGTTGGTGCCGCTGCAATGCGAGTTTTATGCGCTCGAAGGCTTGGGCCATCTGCTGCGCACGGTGGAACGGGTGAAGAAGAGCTTCAATCCCGATCTCACCATTCAGGGTATTGTGCTGACCATGTACGATAAGCGCAATAACCTGTCGGACCTTGTCGCGTCCGACGTGCGCGAGCATATGGGCAAGCTGGTCTATGAGGCGGTGATCCCGCGCAATGTGCGCGTGTCGGAAGCCCCCAGCCACGGCAAGCCGGTGCTGATCTATGATCTGAAATCCCCCGGCAGCCGCGCCTATCTGGATCTGGCGCGCGAAGTGTTGAAGCAAGAAACGGAATGGGTCGCGGCATGATCGACGATAAGGCAAAGAAGCCCCGGCGTTTGGGCAAGGGGCTCTCGGCGATTTTCGGCGACGATGAGCCGGATCAAGCTGCGGCGGAAACCACGGGCGGCACGCCGCCCCTCCCCCGCACGCTTCCCGTTTCCTACCTCACGCCGGGCCGCTATCAGCCGCGCCGGAGGTTCGAGGCGGAGGCGATGGAACAGCTCATCGCCTCGGTGCGGCAACAGGGGGTCGTCCAACCCCTAATCGTCCGCCCACTTGGCGATAATAAGTATGAGATCGTTGCGGGGGAGCGGCGCTGGCGCGCGGCCCAAGCCGTCCAGCTTCACGAAGTCCCGGTCGTCATCCGCGATATGACCGACCGGCAGGCGCTGGAAGTCTCGCTGCTGGAAAACATCCAGCGGCAAGACCTCACGCCGCTGGAAGAAGCCGAAGCTACCGCCGCCTGATGGACGAGTTCGGCCATACCCAGGAAGTGCTCGCCAATCACTTGGGCAAAAGCCGCAGCCATATCGCCAATATGCTGCGCCTGCTGAACCTGCCGGAAGCCGTGCGCGAGCTGGTGGAAAGCGGCGCGCTTTCAGCCGGCCACGCCCGCGCGCTCCTCACGCTGCCGAACCCGGAGGAAGCCGCCGAGCAGATCATCGCTAAGAAGCTGTCCGTTCGCGCCGTCGAGCAAATGGCCCAGCGCGCGAAAGACGGCCAGCCGATCTTCGCCCCGCCCGCGCCGAAAGTGCGTCGCCCGAAAGCGACCGTCGGCGGCGTGAAAGACCCGGATACGCTAGCGCTGGAAGCCGATCTCGCCAATAAGCTCGGCGTGCCGGTGGAGATTCTCATGCAGGGCGAAAGCGGGCAGTTGGTGCTGCATTACGCCTCGCTGGAACAACTCGACGATCTGTTGCAGCGGATAAAGTAGGGGGCTCTGCCCCTCGCCCCGCTCAAGGGGTTTCGACCCCTTGAGAATCCGCGCTTCTAGTCACCCTCGGGTGGGCTCAGCAGCCGCGCTATCGCGGCCTCCGGCTGGCGCGGATCATTATCCAGAACCAATCGCCCAGTGGGGAGCAGACGCAGCGTCACCCCTCGGCTGCATCTTCCTTGGCACGGCGCGGGGAAGGCGGCAATCGGCGGATCGAGCGCGGCCAGCATCGGGGCTAGGGCCGCGAGCAGTTTTTCCGATCCGCGCGCGGCGCAGGACGGGCGGTCCCGTCCGAAGCGCCGGTTGACGCAGACGAGCAGCCTTAGCGGTGGCTGTTCTGCCGGTTCCATTCCAACTGGTCCGGCGTGAGGCGGAAGCCGATCAGCACTTCGTAAGCATCGCCGAATTCGCCCGCTTGCAGGGGGAGGCGCTGTTCGATTTCGTCGAACAGGCCCACGCGAATGCTGTTCACCGGATACTCGGCGCGCAAGGTAAAATCTTGCTGGGCGATGATCGCGCGGTTCTTATCGAGAATGCTGACGAAATAGGGCAGATCGGCCCAGCGCGGCCCATTGGCGGCGGCCCCGCGTTCGGAGGTGAGTTCGATGCGCAGATCAACCATCACCGTGCGCAGCTTGTCTTCATAATAGCAGGAGCCGGAGAAGCCCGCGATTTGGGAGAAGGACTGCACGTCGGTAATATCACGCCCCGCCCCATCGCGGAAAATCGTCATACGGGCGGCATCGGCGAGAATGCCGACGCGCGGGCAAGGGGGCACGGTGGATGTGGTCGCCGGGCCGCTGCACGCAGCAAGCATAAGCCCCAGGCTAAGAGCCCCCAACCGAACCGCCGTCGAAACCGCACCCATGCTCGTAAACCCCTTTTCGAAACCAAGGCCCCTTACATAGCAGCCCCGGCGCTCGCTTCCTACTGCGGCGAGTGGGGGTTAGGCTTGTCCTGGCGAGGTAAAGCGATTTAGGGTGCAGCGGCTTTGAAGGATAGGTGCGATGACAGAGTCTCTTCCGCCGCTCACGGTGTTACTTGCTGGCCCGCGCGGTTTTTGCGCTGGGGTGGACCGGGCGATTCAGATTGTCGAACAGGCGCTGCGGAAGTTCGGCGCGCCGGTCTATGTGCGCCATGAGATTGTCCATAACCGCTTCGTCGTCGAAAGCCTGGAAGCGCAAGGCGCGGTGTTCGTGAAGGAGCTGGATCAGGTGCCCGATGATCGGCCCGTGATTTTTTCGGCCCACGGCGTGCCGAAGGCGATCCCGGCGGAAGCCGAGCGGCGGCAGATGATCTATCTCGATGCCACCTGCCCGCTGGTCTCGAAAGTGCATCTCGAAGCCGAACGGCACCATGAGGCGGGGCTGCATATTCTGCTGATCGGCCATAAGGGCCACCCGGAGGTAATCGGCACGATGGGCCAACTGCCGCCGGGCTCGGTGACGCTGGTGGAAGATCTCGCCCAGGCCGAAAGCGTGACGGTGCCCGATCCGGCGCAAATCGCCTATATCACCCAAACCACCCTGTCGGTGGACGACACTAAGGATATCGTGGCGGCGCTGGAAACGCGTTTCCCCGCCCTGCAAGGCCCGCGCAAGGGCGATATTTGCTACGCCACTACCAACCGGCAGGAAGCGGTCAAAGCGATTGCCGAGCAAAGCGAGGCGCTGCTGGTGATCGGCGCGCCCAATTCCTCCAACTCGCGGCGGCTGGTGGAAGTGGCGGAACGCTCCGGCTGTCCGCGCGCCGGGCTGATCCAGCGGGCGAGCGAGATCGATTGGGCGGATTTTGCCGATATTCACACCCTCGGGCTGTCAGCGGGGGCATCGGCCCCGGAAGTGCTGGTCGATGAGGTGATCGCCGCCGCGCGCCAGCATCGGACCGTGACCATCCGCGAGATCCGCGTGACCGAGGAAACCATAACCTTCAAACTGCCCAAGGCGCTGGCGGGATAATCTCAATGGCTGTTTATACCGATATTCCCGATGAGGAACTGCGCGCCTTTGTGGCCGATTACGGCATCGGCGAGGTGACCTCCTATATGGGCATCGCCGAGGGGGTGGAGAATTCCAACTTCCTCATCAATACCACCGAGGGCCGCTATATCCTCACCCTCTACGAAAAGCGGGTGAACCCGGACGATCTGCCGTTTTTCATCGGGCTGATGGATCACCTCGCCGCGCGTGGCCTCTCCTGCCCGATCCCGCTGACCACCGAAACCGGCCAGCGTTTGCGCGTTTTGCGCGATCGCCCCGCCGCGATGGTCAGCTTCCTGCCGGGGGTGTGGCCGCGCCGGATCGTGCCGGGGCATACGGCGGAACTGGGCGAGGCTTTGGCCAAGCTGCATAAGGCCGGGGCGGATTTTCCCCTGCGCCGGGCGAACTCCCTGTCCGTGGACGGCTGGGCGAAGCTGATCGCGGCGACCGAAGCCCAGGCCGATGACGTGCGCCCCGGACTGGCAGCAGCGCTGGCCGAAGAATTCGCGTCTCTGAAAGCCCAGTGGCCGAAGGATTTGCCCCAGGGCGTGATCCACGCCGACCTCTTCCCCGATAATGTCTTCTTCACCGGCGACAAGGTGAGCGGGCTAATCGACTTCTACTTCGCCTGCACCGATGCGCTGGCCTACGATTTGTCGATCTGCCTCAACGCCTGGTGCTTCGAGGCCGACGGCAGCTTCAACATCACTAAGGCAATGGGCCTGCTGCGCCGTTATCAGGCGGTGCGCCCGCTCACCGACGCCGAGATCAAGGCCCTGCCGATCCTCTGTCGCGGCTCCGCCTTGCGCTTCCTGCTCACCCGCCTCTACGATTGGCTGAACCGCCCGCCGGGGGCGCTGGTGAAGCCGAAAGACCCGATGGAATATTGGGCCAAGCTGCGCTTTCATCAGCACGTCAGCGATGCGGTTTCTTATGGGTTGGAGCGGGTTTCGTGAGCGAGACGGAACCTCTTGAAAAAGTCGCCCTTTTCTCCGATGGCGCGTGCAGCGGCAACCCTGGCCCTGGCGGCTGGGGGGTGATTTTGCGGTTTCGCGGCGTCGAGAAGGAGCTTTTCGGCGGTGAGCGCGATACCACCAATAATCGTATGGAGATGATGGCGATTATCCAGGGGCTGGAAGCGCTGAAACGCCCGGTTGCAGTGGATATTTTCACCGACAGCAAATATGTGATCGACGGCATCACCAAATATATGCCGACCTGGAAGAAGAATAGCTGGCGCACCGCCGATAAGAAGCCAGTGAAGAATATCGATCTGT
>NZ_LAJY01000275.1 GCF_000963705.1 Elstera litoralis
CCCAAACCCAGCTTATGGGCCGGTTTACCGCCCTCAGCGGGTCGGCGCGCGGCGCGCAAGAAGCCTATGACGGGCTCTATAAATCCGCGCTGCAAACCGGCGCGGGGATTAAGGATTCCGCCGATAGTTTCACCCGCTTTTCCATCGCGGCCAAAGAAATCGGCGGTACGCGCGCCGAAGTGCTCCAGCTTGTCGATACCATTACCAAGTTTGGTGTGGTCTCGGGCGTTTCGACCCAGGAAGCTAGTGCGGGCGCGCGCCAGTTGGGGCAAGCCCTTGCCTCCGGCAAGCTCCAGGGCGATGAACTCCGCTCGATTTTGGAAAACATGCCGCTGCTGGGGCAAGCCCTGGCGCGCGAGTTGGGCGTGGGCATTGGCGAGCTTCGCAAGATGGGCGAAGAGGGCAAACTGACGGCCGATAAGGTGTTTCCGGCCCTGTTGCGCGCCAGCAAGCAGGCCAACGAACAGTTTGCGCAAATGCCGCTGACCATGGAGCGCGCGGGCGGGCAGCTTGCGACGGCGTGGGACGGGTTTGCGGCCAAGCTCGATAAGGCGGTTGGGCTGTCCGAGCGGTTGGCGAAGGCGATCGGTTATGCGGCAAGTCTGGTGGATGGCGCGGGCGGTTTTGTCGAAAAAATCGCAACGCCGGGTGTTTCCGATCAGATTGCCCAAGCCGAAAAGCAGTTAAAGGCGCTTCAGGACCGCGCCAAGGAAACGGATGATGTGCAGCGGCGTATGGCCGATGCCTCCGTTGCCAATACCCCAGGGCGGGGCCGCGCGCCGGTTGATCCGATCCAGCAGCAGCTTGCCGACGCGCAAAAGCGCCTCGATGCGCTGCGTGCCCTTAAAAAAGAAGAGGAGGCCCTTGGGCGCGAAGAGCGCGGGATTGAACAGGGCGATGCGCGGGCGCAAGCTGGGGCCAGCCGCCGGAAGCAGATTCAGGATGAGGCCGCCGCGCTGCGGCAAGACCTGATTCCGGCGGTTAAAGCCAAGGCCGAACTCGATAAGGAAATGGCGCGGATCGCCGCATCCGAAGGCAAGGGCGGGCTTACATCGGCCCAAGCCGCAGAGTTGCGCGCGGCGGCGGAGAAGAAGTACCAAGAGGCGGTCGATAAATCGACGGGCGCGGCCAAGACGGGCAAGGATGCCCAGCGCGAGATTGCGGCGGCGATTAGCGACGCGGCGAATGCTGCCGAGTCGGCGCAAAAGTCGATGGCGGGCTTCTTCGAGCGGTTTGACGAAAAGCCGCTGTCCGAAGGGCGGAAACTGCTGGTTGATTACGATCAGGAGGTTGAAAAATTACGCACGTCGCTTGAAGGGCTGATGGGGCAGTACGCCCAAACCAGCAAGGGCCATAAGGACTATGGCGATCTGCTGGCGGCAATCGGCCAAACCGAAACCGCGCTGGCGGAAGCAACGGCGCGCCGGGCGGAAATCGCCGAACGGGCGGCAAAGATCGATGCCGAACGCTTGGCCGCTGCCTATGAGACTGTCACCACGCTGGAAGCCGAAGCGCTGGCAACGGCAGGCGGGGCAACCTCCCTTGCCGCCTATAACCGCACCAAGACCGAAGCGGCCTTGCGCGCGCGGGTTTTCAAGGAGGTTCTGGAAGCCGAAACCAAGCAGCTTGGCGACGTGGAAGAGGCGACGAAACGAGCGAATGCGGCCGCCGACCGCGCGGTGACGGCCGATCGAACCCTGGAAGCCGGGCGCAAACAGGCGGCCGAACAGCAGAAGTTTGCCCAGGAAAACACCCGCATCGCCGAACGGTTTTCCGATCAGTTGGCCGATGGCATCATGGATGCGTTTGAGAGCGGCGGGCGTGCGGGCAAAAGCATGTTCGACACGCTGGCGAGTTTGGGTAAGCAAGCCCTGCGTGCTGCCCTCTCGACGGCGATCACCGAAGGGCTGCGCGGCACGGCAACCGATGTTATCGGGGCGGTGCGCGGTGCGGTTGGGGCGGGGGGTTCTAGCGGCGCTGCGGGCGGTTCTTCCTCTGGCGGTATCTCCGGGATTTTCGACAAGATCACCGGCGGGATCGGCAACGGTACCAGTGCGGGCGGCGGGATTACCGGCGGGCTCAATAGTTGGTTGTTTGGCTCGGCTGGCTCGGGTAATGCGCTAAATCCTGCCTCCTATGTGCCGGGAACCTCGGGCGTGCTCGGATCGGGCGGCGGTGCGTTTGGTAGTTCCTCGCTCAATATCGGCACCATCGGCAATGTCGCCGGGCTCGCAATGAGCGCGTTCAATTTCGCGCAAAAACCCACCATCGGCTCGGGCCTGGGGCTGGTCGGCTCGGGCATGGGGGCGCTATCGGCTTTGGGGATGATTAGCCCCGCTTTCGGCCCGATCGGCATGGGGGTTAGCCTCGTCGCCTCGCTGTTGGGCGGCATGGGCAATAAAGTAAAACACCCCGGCATGGGTATCGAGATTATGAATGGGGCCGAAGGCCTCAGTCTCGGTAAAGTCACCGGCAAGCATATGGACACGAGCGGCGCAACCCCCATGGGGCAAGCCGCGATCGATGCCATCAATGCGACCGTGAAAAGCATGACCGGCGGGAGTGTTGGGGCCGGGACGGGTGGTCAGGTCTATGGCATCTCCTACGATGCCTCGGGCGGCAAGCAGCGCTTTCGGGCGGTGGGTGAGGGCCTATCCGAATCGACCGAATACCAGACGGTCGCCGAAGCGATTTCTGCCGTCACGGTCTCCGCTCTTAAAAACCTGCCCCTGACGGGCGTTGCCGATAATGTCGCAACCGCCTTGAAGAAATCGACCGCGACCAGCCTTGAAGGCATTAAGGCCGATCTCGATTTCGCCAAGGGTTTTGCCGACAGCATGACCTTGCTCAAATCGGGTCTCGACCCGATGAAGAGCCAAGCGGCAGAGATTGCGAAGAACGCCAAGGATGCGGCGGCGGGGCTGCAAGCCTGGGGCACGCAGTTCCGCGATAAAGCCGTGGGCCTGGGGCAAGCGACGGCCGAAGAGGTGAACGCGGCGCTGCGGTCCATGATGGATGGGGCCTTGGGCCTGACCAAAGCCGTTGAACCGCTATCGGGCTATGCCCTGGCCTTTGAGCAAGCCAAAGCCAATATTGCCGCGCTGAAAGACGTGTTGTTGGATTTCGGCCTGACGGCGGAACAGACGGCGGCGAAATTGGCGGCGGCGACAGAAGCCGCGCGCGTGAAACTGGTGGGCGATCAGAACGCGGGGCTCAGCCGCGAAATCCAGGGGCTTACCGACCCGCGCGCGGCGGCGCTGGCGGACCTGGAAAAATGGAAGGCCCAAGCGATTGCCGAGGCGAAAGCCATTGGGAATCAGCAGGGTATTGCGCTGATCGAACAGCTTTTTGGGCTCAAGCAACAGGCCATTGTCGAGCAATACGCCAACCGCATCAACGGCCTCACCGAAGCGCAGCAGCGCGCGAGCGATGCCATGGCGCAAATGGTGGCCGATCTGCAAAGCCGGGCGCTGGGGGTTCGCCAGCAGGATCGGGAAAGGTCTTTATTCGATTTCGACCAACGGGCCGCTGCCCAACTGGCAGCCGCCCCGGCGGGAACCCAGGCCGATCTTCAGCGGGTGCTGGCGGGCGAGCGGGCACAGTTGGAGTTCCAGGGCTATCAGCGCGACCTGCTGGAAGCCTTGGACCGGCAAATTCGCGGCGTTCAGGATCAAAAAGCGTCGGTCGATGCGCAAATCTCGGCAATCAAAACCCAAACGGCGGCCTTGGATGGGCTGCGGGATTCGCTGGAAAAATTCCAACAGGATTTGAAGTTGGACGCGGGCCTGTCGATTCTCTCGACGGGGCAGCGGCGCGGCGAGGCCATGAGCCGGATGGATGCGCTCTATACGCGCGGCATGGCGGGCGATATCGAGGCGTTGCGCGAATGGGAGCCGCTGGCGCGGCAGTTCCTGGCAATCAGCAAGGAGTATAACGCCAGTACCCCCGGCTATGTTGCCGACTATACCAAAGTCCAAGGCCAGCTTGACGGGGCCTTAGGCAAGATCAAAACGCCCTTGCAGGTGGCAGAAGCCCAGCTTGCGACGCTGGAAGCGCAGTCGAAACAGTTCGATACCCAAATCGAGCTGCTCCAGCAGCAGCGCGAGGAAGTGGCCCGCACGGGCGAACGGCAGTTGGCGAGTATCAACACGCTGACGTCTGGCATGATGGAGTCCTTGGCCCGTTGGACCGCTGCTCAAAGTGATCTGGCGACGGGGTTCAATGCGCTGGCGGCGGCGGTGACGGCGGGCAAATCTGCGGCAGCAGCAGCGGCCAACAGCAACCGGCCCGCCGTTGGCTCCGATGGGCGGCCCGTGGGCTTGCTCGGCGGCGGGCTTGACGTGGTGGGTCAGGACAACACGACATATTCTGAATGGAGCCAAGAGAAAAAGGATGCTTGGGCGCGCCTAGCTCAAAATGTTGGCTTTAGTCAGGATATTTACTTCCGAACAGGTCAAGATTTTATGAATAACGGCGGCGCAAGCCGGGCCGATGGGGGTGGTTTTAATTTCGTCGGGGCTAGTGGAAAAATCTACTCGGGTTACGATGAGTGGAAGTCCACTATGGCTAACAGCGATCGTGTCTTTTCGGAGTTCTTGCAGGCTAATAATCTGACAATGGACGAGGCACTTAGGCAGGCGGCGGCGGGTAAGTTTGATCCAGCGAATATCCTGATTGCCGAAAAAGCCAATGGCATGGCAACGGGCGGCATTATCCCCGGCTATGCCAAGGGGGGGGCGGTGGGTAATGGCGTGTGGGGCGTCGATTCGGTCCGCGCGCGCTATGCGGGTGGCGGGGATATTGCGCTGGCGGGCGGGGAGTTTGTTATCACCGCCCCCTCGGTCAATCAAAACACGCTGCCCTTCCTGCAATCGATCAATAGCACGGGCCGCCTGCCAACGGTGCCGCCGAGGCCGGTTTACCGTCCGGCACCGGCGGCGGGGGCGGGCGGTGATGCGGCAGTCGTCGCGGCAGTTGATCGGCTGGCGCAAAAATTCGACGGGCTGGTCGATGTTATCGCGGCGTCGGGCGACCAAAGCCTTGAGGCGCTGCAAGGGGTGCGGTCGGCGATGGGGGCGGTCGCCTTGGCGACGAACAAGCAAAAACTCGTAGCGGGACGGTAAAATGACCCTTTTGTTAGCGGAAATCCCCGTGCGCCGCCCTGGCGCTGCGGCAGATGAAATCTTGCGCCTTGCCAGCGCGGATTATAACCACCCCAGCGCCCCCGGTTTTTACCGGGGCGTGATCCAGCGCGACGGCGATTCGGCCCTGGTGCCGATGTATACGCGCACGGCCATGAGCGGCGGTGAAAGCTTTGGGGCCGCAAAACTTGCCGTGGCATCCCTGCCCGTGATGAACACGGGCCGGTTTGATTGGCTGATTGCCGAGGGGGTGGCAATCGAGGGGCGCGCCGGGGCGCGGCTGCTGCTGGGGGCCGATGCGGCAGCGCCGTACAGCAGCTTCGTGCCAGTGCTGACGGGGCAGGTCGCCACGGTCGAGCCGTCGCGCACGAACCTTAGTTTTACCTTGCGTGACCCGCTGGCGTTTTTGGACGATCCCCTAACGGAAAGCGATTTTGCCGGGTCGAACATTGCGCCCGAAGGCGTTGAAGGCACCGAGGCGGACCTGAAAGGCAAGCGCAAGCCGGTGGCCTATGGGCTGGTTAAGGATGCGCCCGCGATTGCGGTGAATATCCCCAAGCATGTCTATCAGGTGGCGGACCGGGCGGTATCGGTCACGGCGGTTTACGACAAGGGCAATGCCTTGGGCGTTGGCCTTAACCGCGGCTCCTTGGCGCTGCTGCTTTCGACCGATCCCGAGGCCGGAAAATTTGACTGGTATGGGGGGGCGGAAGGCACGTTCTTTCGCATCGGCTTTCCCGCCACGGGGGCTGTCTCGGCTGATTTGGCGGAAGGCGCGAATGCGGCGGCGCGCACGGTGGGGCAGGTGTGGCAGCGCCTGTTGACGGGCCGGTGCGGCATTGCGGCTGCTGATGTGAACGCGGCGGACGTGGCGGCGCTGGATGCGGCCGCGCCGGGCGGGATCGGTTTTTGGGCCGGTCTCGACGGCATGACCCGGCGGGACGCCCTGGATGCCATCGCCGAATCGCTGGGCGCGGTTTATTGGGTGACGGCGGCGGGGCAGTGGCGCATTGCGCAGTTTGCCGAACCGGCGGGGGAGCCGGTGTTGACGTTACGCGATGGCGGGGCGCTGGCGCTGGGGGAGGCGGATATTGTCGACCTGCAACCGGCCCCTTGGCCGCTGCCTGCCTATGAAATGAAACTCAGTTGGGGCCGCTGCTGGTCGCCGCTCGATCGTAATTCGATGGCGGCAACGGTCTATGAAGATCAGCCGGAGCGTTTGGCGTTTCTCTCGCAAGAATGGCGCACCGCGACCGAAAAAGACGAAGGCGTTAAAACCCTCTACCCCACGGGCCGCAGCCTTGAGTTCCGCTCGCTGCTGGTCGAAAAAACAGCGGCGGAAGCCGAGGGCACGCGGCGCTTTGGCCTGGTTAAAGGGCGGCGGCGGGCCTGGCGGGTTTCCTGCGTTACCAGCCCGGACCGGGTGGCAGCGGTGGATTTGATGAGCGTCATTCGCCTCTACCATCGGCGCTTCGGGTTGACCGGTAAACGCTACCGCGTGTTGGACGTGGCGGGGGACCGGGCGAGCGGGCACCTTGACCTTATGGTGTGGGGATGACGGGGCTCTATTATCCCAACGCCCGGCCCCATAACGCCCTGCTCGGGTGGCCGCGCGCGACCGATGGTATTCTTTGGAGCGGCGGCGCTTGGCGCACCGAGTATCCAGTTACCAATAGCCGCACGGTGGCAGTCCTCGGGGATACGGGCGATGTATCGTTAGGGGAGGTGGCGCGCTCGGTCGATCTGGCTCCGGCGTCTACCCGGCTCGTCGGGATTCTGCCCGAACTGACCCGCGTTGGTCTGTTGGTCGCGATTGCGCACAATTGGTCCATTTCATCGCAATGGCGGGTGCGGTTTTTCGGCGATGAAGCCGGGGCGCTGCTGGTGTGGGAAAAGCCGCGCGGCAATGTGTGGGGCGTGGCCTACCCCGCCGGAACCTTAGAATGGGAAGACGAAAATTTTTGGACCGGCGGGTTTCGGGCGTCGGAACTTGCGGGCCTTGTCTGGAATGCGCGGGTTTTGGTCGATCCGCCGGTGATGGTCCGCCGCATCGAAATCGACATTTGGGACGAAGGCAACCCGGCGGGCTATGTGCAGCATGGGTTGATCGAGGTGGCCGAAACCATGCGCTTGCCGGTCAATTTCGGTTATGGCGCGGATTTCGGCTATCAGTCGCGCTCCCTGCGCATCGAGGCGGAAAGCGGCGCGATCTCGACCGAACGGCGGGCCAAGGGGCGCAGTTTTCAAGGCCCGATTGACCTTGCCCCCGAATCCTGGGCCGCGTCCAAATTCTTCGAATTCCAACGGCAGGCCGATACGGTCGCGCCGTTTTGGTGGGAAATGAAACCGCTGGATGTGCTGGAAGCCCATCGGTCGGCCTTCTTTGCGCGCAATGCCACCCTTGGTTTGCAAAAGATCGTTTTCCACGCCCGCCGGGCCTTAGCCCTTAATCTGCAAGAGGTACTGTAATGCCCATTGATCCGGCGGCCTTGGCGGCGTCTTTGGCGCGGCTCGTGCTGTATAACGACCGTAATTATGCCGATCCCGGCAATCCTTTCGGGATGGCAAATTACGGGCATCGCCTTAATTTTCCGGCGGCGCTGGCGGATTTCGTCACGGTTGCGAATGCCGTGCCTGAACAGGTTGCCGGAATCGAAGCCACGGCCACGGCGGCGCAAGCCTCCGCCAATGCGGCCGCCACCAGTGCCACCCAGGCCGCAACCTCGGCAACCGCAGCCCAAACCGCCCAAAGCGCGGCGGTTGCGGCCGCAGCAGCGGCGGCGATGGTGAGCGGGGCGACGGGCACCAGCACCACGGCGCTTACGCTTTCGGCGGGCGTCAAGAGCCTCACAACCCAAACCGGGCTGGATTTTGTGCCGGGCATGAGCGTGGCGCTTGCGAGCTCAGGCGACCCCGGCAACCGGCGCATGGGCGGGCTGGTGACGGCCTATAATCCGCTACCGGGGCCATGCAAATCGTCATTGCTGACGACGACATTATCGGCCTTGGCACTTATGCCGACTGGCACATCGGCCCATCGGGACGGCGGGGGCGCGACGGGCTCGAGGGCAGCGGCAGCACGATTCTGGTCAAGGGCAACGGCATTCCCACGGCAGCGCCGCGCGCGGTGCTGGATTTTACCGGCGAGGGCGTGACCGTCACCGAAAACCCCGCCACCAACAGCGTTTCCATCGACTTCCGCGCGCCGGTTATGGCGACGTGGGTGCGCTGGATGGCTATGTCTCAAATCTAGCGAGGACCAGATGAGCGCCACCGTTCCAGCCTCCCGGCGCATTGCGTTGGGGGAGGTAAACACCCCTGTCAATCTGCTGACCGTGCCAACCGGCGCATCGGTCATTTCCGCGCGAATCAGCGCGTATAATGACGGCCCGGAAACGGCCTATATCGCCGTGCGCGCCTATTACGGCGCGGCGGGTGAAGACGATTGGATCGTGCGGGATTACGCCCTGCCGCCGGGCCGCACCTGGCGCGAAAATGCCGAAGTGCTGCAAGCGGGAATGTTCGTGGATGTTGTGTCATCCCGCGCCGAGGTTAACTTTCGTGTGAATGGATTATAGCAATGCTGAGTGATCGTATCCGGGTCAAAAAATCGAAGTATTTCAGTTTTACTTTGCCCACGGGTCAAACCGTTCTGCCCTATAATTCAACGCTCAGCACCGATGGTACGGGTCAAGAAACCCTGCCGCCGCTGGAGCTTAACGAAAAGCTCTATCTCGGCACCTGCAACACCGGCGTTACTTGGGCAGGGTCGCATAACCGTTTCCGCCCAACGGTGATTTCCGGGGTGTTCGGCCAAGTGCCGAGCGCATCTGCCAGTTCCTACGGTCAATATCTCTACGGGTTGCGCGGGCCGATGGCGCGGCACGCGCTGGTGCGTGGGTTTGCGTGGGTGCCCTCGGTGGGCAATATCGGCGGCGGTGCGGGCGTCAACCTCGTGCGCTTGGGCGGTGCGGACTATTACGCCACGGCGGCAAATGGAAGCAGCTTAACCGTGAGTGCGCCCTATGCCCTTGGCCCCTGGAACAAGGTGGCACTGGCGCAAGGCGTGGCCGATGCGTTGATTACCTTCAGCATCGCTTCGGACGGCACGGCGAGCTATGACGGCGCGCGCGCCTTGCCGATTGGCGCAACCCCGAACGGGGTGGGGGCGGTCGTGGTGAGCCCCAGTGGCACCAAGGTTCTGGCCTTCGGGCGCGACCTTGAAAACCGCAACCAGATTTGCCAATCGACCGATGCCATTACCTATGCGGCGCTGCCGGAAGCCGCAATTTCCGCCGGGAACCCGCTGCGCGTCATCGATGCCGTCTCGATCCCGGCGGCAGGAACGCGGCCTGCGGCAATCGTGGTGTCCTGCCTGCTGGCAGGGGTGCCGCGCATTCTGCGCTCGGTCGATGATGGCGTGAGCTACACGCTGATTGCGCTGGATAGCGCTGGCAGCGCCGCGCCCTGGGGGCACATGATCCTTGTTAATGGCGTGCTGTTCTGCTTCCACCAATCCCGCTGGTATTATTCGCTCGATCACGGCGGCACCTGGGTAATCGGCTCTGCTTCGGTTGTACAGCCTCGCGGGTGGATTATGACGCGGCGTTACGCTGCTATATTCTGCACTTGCGCCTCGGCGCATATGCGGTTCTAGACAATGATTTGACCTATAAGGGCACCATTGTTCCCCCGAGCACCGAACATCTACTGGCCCAGGTCGATCCTACTATAGTCGATACTTACGTGTTTTCTTACGCCGCACGGGGGGTTAGCGCGCTGACCTATTATCGCGATGGCGCGATTTACGGGCTGTTGCGCTATATCTACCCCGATAGTTCTCAAGACATGATGCTGTTTGCGTACCGCTTTCCCTTGGCGTTGCTGCGATTGCCGCAAAAGGAGGGCGCGGCGCTGCGGCTGGTGGGCGGCGGCGCGCATGGAGATATGCTGATTGTGATCGGTTCATCAATCGCGCCCAACAGCTTGAGCCCGCATCCAGGCTCGGGCCGTTACCAGCGGCTTGCAGCGACGGCAACCCAGGCGCTTGGGCTTGGGGCGGCGGCGGCAGGGTCACTGTCGGCGCAACCCGAAAGCGTTACCAGCGGCCCTGAGATTTTAACCCTAGACAGCGCCAATAGTCTCAGCGGCGCTGCGGCGGTTGCTGGCGCGCCGGGGGTTGACCTGGGGGGCACCCGCGTCGGTGGAGGCGGCAGCCGCGCGTTCTTTGCGCCCGTGGGAACCTCCCCCGGTATCAGCAGCAACCCGTTGGTGATGCTCGGCGGCTATGCCGGGGAGGAGAAGCGGTTAGAAGCGCCCCCCGGCGCGCTGCTGGCCTTTGTGGTGGGGCGGGGTGGGCGGCTCAGCAACTCTGCCCGAAACTACGATCCACAGACCTATCAGCGGTTTCACCTATCGGTCGGCCAAGACGGCGGTGCATTGGTAGAATGGGAGGAATGGGCATGATCTACGCAGGGTTTCAACCGGGCTCAAATGTTGTCGAGAACTGCCTCGTCGGCCCGCTACCGGGCGATTTTGTGCCGGGCCTCACCTATCACGCGGTCGAGGATTGGGCGCACGGCCTGCCGCAGGTTGCTGGGTGCGCGATCCCCTGACAGGGCGCATTACCCCGCCAGCTCCGCCCGCGCCGGAGGGTCCAACAGCATGACGATCCTCTATAATCGCTACACCCAAGAAGGGTTGGATTTTGCGCCCGACACGGTTGCGGACGCCCTCGGCACCGGGTTTTGGGTGGCAACGCTTGGCGAGACCACCCCCGGCGCGCCGCCCGAACCCCCGCGGATTCCGCCCTATGCCGGGGGCGGGGCTGCGGGGGAGCCCACCACGCAACCGATCTTATCCTATCCGCCCGCAACCGAGCTGGTGGAAGATGGCGATTGGATAAGGATTCTCGACGTATCGTCGGGGCAGGAGGTGCGCTGCACCCGCACGCAGTTTTTGGCGGCGCTGGGAATTGCCTGGGATAATGTGAGTGGCAAACCCGCGAACTTCCCGGTTGATTGGCAGGCGCTGCCGGAAGCTATAAGCAGCACGGTTTCCAGCACGGGCGGGGCGGGGCCTTCGGATACGGTGCCGCTGATGCGCCACCAGTCGGCGGATGCACAGTACGGCTGGGGCGCGCTTTGGAAAACCTACGGGGCGATTAACTTTTACAGTCGCTGGAACGGGGTTGATTATACGTTCATCAGCCTCCCTGCACGCACATCCATTGGTGGCGGGCCGGTTGTCGGCTCCGAATTTCACCTGGGGGCTGAGCATACGCCGGTCAATGGTGCAAATCCGGCGACGGGGGGTATGCACTCAATCGCTTGGGGTCCGCAAAAACGGCTCTGGCGCTGGTTGTCCCCCGATAGCTTCGACCTGGCGGCGCTAAGGGTCACTCTTCGTGGGCCGTCCGGTGAGCAAACCAATGTTCGGATGATCCAGCCCGCCAGTTCCTACTTTGGCTGGTATGCAGCCGATTCCTACAGTGCCACGGCGATCCCCGCTTGGGCGGTTCAGCACGTCGCGCTTGAGGTCAATGGTCTGCAAGCTGTGGGCGCTGTTGCGGGTGCATCCCCAAAAATCGAAGCGCGCGGGGCGGATGAGAATATCGATGCGGTCGTTAAGCCGAAGGGGACGGGCGCTTTTGCGGTCGAGGCGGCTACCGGCGCGCCTGCGAAATTCACGGCAGCGGGGCCGGATGCCGATCATAATGCCGAACTTTTCGCCAAGGGCGCGGGGACTGTTGCCGTCGGTACCGGGGCAAATAAGCTCACATTTTTTGGGGGTGCGGGAGTTTTTCGGCCCGTGGTGACTGAGGCGACGGTGCCAGCGCTGCTGGCCGCGCTAACCGCCCTCAATCTTATCGATAATCAGACGGTCTAGGGGGCGACATGGCAGATTTTAATTTAGGGGGCTGGCTGCAAGAGGTGGCTTCCACCCTGACAACCGGCGTTGGTTCGGCGGCGGCGGGCGGGGTGCTTGGGGCGCTGATCAAACACGCCCGCGCTGTGCGTTCCGGGCGGCGGCGGGCTATTTCCTGGGGGTTGGTGTGGGAGCTTCCAACGGCCTACGGCATGGGCATGGTGGGCGTTGGGCTCGGCCAATGGGCCAAACTTTCGCCCGACACGGTATTTTCACTCGCGATTGTGCTGGGCTATCTCGGCCCGCGCGTTTTCGATGAAATCTTAGACCGGATTTTAGACCGCATCGCCCCCGACGATGGCGCACCCCGCCCGGCGGACTAACCTGCGGGCTTCTTTTCAAATCTGCAAGCGCTGCCTTCGGGCGGCTTTTTTTATGAGGAATCGATGACGACACAACCTCGACCGCCCCGCGCGCCAACGGCCCCAAAGCGCTTACCGCGTGGCCTGCGGAATAACAACCCCGGCAACATTCGCAGGATCGGCAAGCCTCCGCCTTGGCAGGGCCAAAGTTTGGACCAATCCGGTGACGCCGAATTTCTGGTGTTCGATGCGCCGGTCTGGGGCCTGCGGGCCTTGGGGCGCGTGCTGCGGACCTATTACCGCAAATATGGCGACGTAACGGTGCGGCGCATGATCGCCCGGTACGCGCCGCCGACTGAAAACGACACCGGGGCCTATGTCTCGGCTGTCTCGCAGTTTCTCGGGGTCGATGCGGACGCAACCTTGCGCTGCGACGCGGAAACCTGGGTCAAGCTCATGCGCGTCATCGTGCGCCATGAAAACGGGCTGGGGGATTATTACCCGGTCGCTTTGTATTGGGACGCGGCCAATCGGGCCTTGTCCTAACCTTCTGAAATCCTGAAAGGAAATCAAATGAACTGGTTGTTCGATCGATTGGCCGAACGCAGCACTTGGCTTGGTGTTGTTGGCCTGCTGTCGGCCGTTGGCGTGGCGGTATCGCCGGAGGCTAAGGAGGCGATTGCTACAGCGGGCGTTGCTGTTGCGGCAGCTATCGCGATTCTCACCAAGGATACGCCCCCGGCATGAGCTGGGGGCCGATCATCGGCCTTGGCGCGGCCATCGCCCTTCTGGGGCTGGTGGTCGCGCTGGCGCGCCGATCCGGGCGGCTCGCGGCTGAGCGGGACGCCCTTCAACTCTCCCTCGATACGGCAAAAAGGATCAGAGATGCCCAAGATTCTGCGCCTCGTACCCCTGCTGAGCTTGCTGAGCACCTGCGTCGCTCCGGCGGGTAGCTGCGATCTGCTGCCCTTGCCACGCTATCAAGACGCGGAGGAGCGCCAGTTGGCCAACGAACTCGACGCGGCCCCGCCGGGGGCAGTGTGGCCTTGGCGGCTGGTGGATTATAGCAAACTACGCGCAGGCGTCGCCGCCTGCAGGAAGGAGACTCTGTGATGCCCTATATTCATCCGCTCGTAAGCCTTACGGCGGCGTGCTGGTTGCCTCGGGTGGCGGCGACCGAAGCGACAATGGCGTTCTTCTCGTAGCGTAAGCGCTAAAGGAATAATCCGGCGGTTTGTTCCTTTGGGGCGCTTGATGGATGCGCCCCTTACTTTCTTAAACTCAGATCAGCGGTCAAAGGAAACTATGCGTCGCTGCTACTGATCTGATCCGGTTTCTCAATAGACGACAGTTTTGATATCATGTC
>NZ_LAJY01000276.1 GCF_000963705.1 Elstera litoralis
GCTCCTGCTCCAGAATGCGGTTCAGATCGAACGCGCCCCGGTTGAGGATCTGCTTGAGGTCGATCTCGCTGTTTTGCGTGTGATAGAGCGGCGCAAACGCGTTGATTTTGCGCACGCGCGCTTCCACCGCCGCCAGTTCTTCTGCCGACACAAGATCGACCTTATTCAGCAGCAGCACATCGGCAAAGGCGATTTGTTCGACGATTTCATGCCCATCGCCAACGTGATCGAGGAAATGTTTAGCGTCCACCAGGGTGACGATGGCGTCGAGCTTGGCGGCTTCCTTCACGTCGGGATCGACGAAGAAGGTCTGCGCCACCGGGGCCGGATCGGCAAGGCCGGTGGTTTCGACGATAATCCCATCGAACTCGCGCCCGCGCCGCATGAGGCCGCTGATAATGCGGATCAAATCGCCGCGCACGGTGCAGCAAATGCAGCCGTTGTTCATCTCGAACACTTCTTCGTCGGACTGCACGACCAATTGATCGTCGATCCCCAGTTCGGCGAACTCATTGATGACCACGGCGTATTTTTTGCCGTGGGGTTCGGTCAGAATACGGTTCAGCAGCGTGGTTTTCCCCGAACCGAGGAAGCCGGTGAGAATGGTAACGGGCAGTTGCAGCATCGGTCGAGGTCTCGCTTGATCGAAAATCGCCTAGCGGCGAGGGCGTGTCACATATCGGGCCGCAAGGCCGAAAATTAAAGCCGCCATCGGCACGCCCAGGGTGAGCGGCCCCATGAGGGCAAAGCTGGGCGCAGGGCGGGTATAGGCCGTGTAGATCAGCATCGCCGCCACCCAAAGCGCCGAGGCAAGCATCCACAGCAGCAGCAGATTATAGCGTCCCGGTGGGGAAGGTTCGTTCGACATGGCTCTCATCCGCAATCACTTTCTGCATAGGTGCCGCAGGTGAGGGCTTCCGGCAAGGGGGGTTGCGGCAAAAGCGCCAGATTCATACTCTCACCTGATGGCTATTCTCCCCATTCAGCAGATCAAACTGCGCGGAACCTGGGCGCTCGCGGCGGCAGCGGGCGTCGTGCCCGTTACCCATAAGCAGCGCCACGGGCGGCAACGGCTGAAGCTGGGCGCGGATACGCTGACCGTCACCGTCGAACGCGATCAATTGCTGAACGATGGCGACGCGCTCGTGACCGAAACCGGCACCCATTATCTCGTGCGCACGGTGCCAGAACGGGTGCTGCTGGTGAGTTGCGCCGATGCTATCGTCACCGCGCGTCTGTCCTGGCACCTGGGCGCGCGCGGCGTGCCGTTGGAAATTCAGACCGGCGGCGTGATTATCCCCGACAGCCCTGCCAATCGGCGGCTGGTTTCCGGCCTAGGCGCGGAGGGCGAGCCGGTGAAGCGGGTGTTCACGCCGGAGCTTTCGGAACTGATTAGGCCGCCGCGTCGGCGGGGTTAGGCCAACAGCGACAGTTGTGAATCCGTCAACGCCCCCGGCACAATCGTAATCGGAATGCGCAGCCGCCCCGCCACACGCCCGGCGACATGGGAGACTAGCGGACCAGGGCCTTCGTTGCCGGTGCCTGCGCCGAGCACAAGAATCGAGATCGACTCATCCTCTTCGATCAGGCGCAAGAGTTCTTCGCGCCGGTCGCCCTCGCGGACATAGAGCGCCGGGATGCGGCCCGACCAGTCGATCGCCTCGCCGCCCAACCGTTGTAGCGTCTGTTCCGCCTGCTCGCGTTTTTCGGCGCGGATCAGGTGTTCGATGGATAGCCATTGCTGGCCGTCAATGGGCTCGATCACATAGAGCAAGGCCACATGCCCGCCGGTATGCCGCGCACGCAGGCAGGCGAAATGCAGGGCGGTATTGAGTTCGGGGCTATCGTCTACGACGACAAGAAAAACCCGATGATCGTGGGGCATGCTTACGCCTCCTCGTTGCTCATTTTAACGGGCGCGGAACGCCCAGAAGCCCAAAGCTCCCATCAGCACGGCAAGGCTGAGGGAGGCGAGGGCGTAAATCAAGGGCTCGCGATAGGCCCAATCATGCACATCGGCGGCAATGCCGACCTGACTGGTGACGAGCGGCGTGGTGATGATGCCAATCACCTGCCGGTCTTTGACGGCATAGACCGAGACCTGAAACGGCCCCACCGGCACATTGGAGGGCAAGGCGAAGCTCACCTTAAACAGGCGCCCGGCCAGCAGCCGGATCGGCTCCGGTTTTTGCACGATCAAGCCGCGCTTGCCAAGCTCGGCGATAACCGCCGCGCGGTCGGTCTCTAGCACGTCGCCCCCCTCGGGCTGGTGCTCCAGGCTGGCTTGCAGGGCCGACAGCCCGAGGCGGTTCTGATTGAGGTCTTCCAGTGAGAGCAGGCCGGTAACGGGTTTCGTCGCCGCCAATCCATAGAAGCCCGGAACCTGGGCGAAACGCTGCGCCGGGCCGTTCAGCCACAGGCCGAACACGCGCTCCTTATGGCGCAGGCTGAGGGTTTGGCCGGGGCCGCGCAGTACCACGATCACATCGGCCCCCGCCTCTTCCAGACTGCCGAAAATAGTAACATCGGTGCCGCTGAAGCCGGTGGTGATGGCAACCAGCGGCGCGGTGACATCGGCCAGCACCGCTTGGGCGCGCACCAGCGGGCTATAGAGCAGCGCCAGGGCCAGCAGCAGGCGGATCACCGCAGCACCTCCAGCGCGAACATATCTGCCGGGGTCAGAATCAGATCGAAGAACAGCTTCACCGCCACCGCCAAAATCAGCAGGGACATCAGCATGCGCGACTGCTCGCCGCGCAGTTTCAGCCCGAAGCGCAGCCCGACTTGCGTGCCGACGATTCCGCCGATCAGCAGTAGCAGCGCCAGAAACACATCGACGGTTTGGTTCGTCACCGCTTGCAGGGTGGCAGTAATGGCGGTGACGAAAATAATCTGAAACAGCGAGGTTCCCGCCACCACGCTTGGCGGCATGCCGACGATATAGACCATCGCCGGAATCATAAAGAAGCCGCCGCCGACCCCCATGATGGCGACGATAATACCGCTCAAAAACCCAATGGTGATCGGCACGAACACTGAAATATATAGGCGGCTTTTCGGGAACTTCATTTTCCACGGCAGCCCGTGCATCCACAAATGCTGATGCAGGCGGCGCAGGGGAAGCGTGGGGTTGCGCGCGGCGCGATAGGCTTTGACGCTCTCGATCAGCATCAAGCCGCCGACGCTGCCCAAGACGATCACATAGAGAATGGAAATAGCGGCGTCGATCTGGCCCAAGCGCTGCAAGAGGCCGAAAATCCACACGCCCAAGGCCGAGCCAACCACGCCGCCGCCGAGCATCACCCCGCCCATGCGCGCATCGACCCCGCCGCGCTGCCAATGGCCGAGAACGCCGGAGAGCGATGCGCCGACGAGCTGATTCGCCTGGGTTCCCACGGCAACGGCAGGCGGCACGCCGAGAAAAATGAGAATCGGCGTCATCAAAAACCCACCGCCGATGCCGAAGAGGCCCGAGATAAACCCCACGCCGCCGCCCAAGGCCAGCAACACCAGAAGGTTAATCGACATTTCGGCGATCGGCAGATAGACCTGCATCCCGTTCCACTCACTTCCGGTAGTCCCGTGCCCGGCAGGCTTAGCTTATGAGCCTTTTTGAGCGCGGCTTCATCTGTTTTTGCCAGATCCGATAAAGTGCCGATCTTTTCCGGCGAAACGCTGAAACTTTCGCTCATTCCGACGATTCGCCGGGTGGCGTGCCGACGCTGCCCCCCGGCACACTCTGGCGCAACAGGATAAACAGGGGGCTGCAATGCATAAGATTTTGATTCTGGGGGCCGGGCGCATCGGCACATCGATGGCGGCTTTGTTGCAGGGAACCGGCGAGTATCAGGTCACGATTGGCGATGTGAACCCGGCGGCGCTCGCCGCGTTCGATGTGCCGGGCGTGCAGACCCGTGCCGTCGATTCGACCGATGCGCACGCGCTGGCCGAGGCGATGAAGGGTCAGGGGGCCGTCGTCGGTGCCGGGCCGTTCGCAGTCAACGTCCATATCGCCGACGCCGCGCGCACCTATGGGCTCGATTATTACGATGTGACCGAAGATGTTGCCGTCACCAATCGCGTGCGCCATCTGGCGCAAGGTGCCTCGACCGCCTTCGTGCCGCAGTGCGGGCTGGCACCGGGGGTGATTTCCATCGTCGCCCACGATCTCGCCAGCCAGTTCGACAGTTTGCGCGAGTTGCGTTTGCGCGTCGGCGCGCTGCCGAAATATCCCGCCAATGGCCTCGGCTATAATCTGACCTGGAGCACCGAGGGGCTGATTAACGAATATCTCAATCCCTGCGATGTGATTATGGACAGCCACCGCGTCGCGGTGCCGCCGATGGAAGGGCTGGAGCATTTCGCCATCAATGGCGTCGAATACGAAGCCTTCACCACTTCGGGCGGGGTCGGCAGCCTGTGCGAAACCTACGAAGGCCAGGTGGAAACCCTTACCTATAAAACCATCCGCTTCCCCGGCCATTGCGCCGCCATGCGCCTTATTCTGGAAGATCTGAACCTGAAGAGCCGCCGGGGTCTGTTGAAGGAAATTCTGGAAGGCGCGATTCCGCAAACCCGTCAGGATGTGGTCGTGGTGTTCGTCACCGCAACCGGCTTCCAGAAGGGCCGTTTGATGCAAACCAGCTTCGCCCGCTCGATCTCCGGCCAGATGGTCGGGGAGCGCGAGTTTAGCGCCATCGAACTGACCACGGCGGCGGCGGCCTGCGCGGTGATCGACCTGAAGAACAGCAACCACCTGCCGCAAACGGGCTTCGTGCGCCAGGAAGACGTGTCGCTGCCAGCCTTCCTCGCGAACCGCTTCGGTAAGGTCTACGCCTAACCTACGCGAAACCGCTGCCGATACTCCCCCGGCGTCAGCCCCAGGATCTTGTGAAAGATTTTGCGGAAGGCGCCGGGGTCTTCGTATCCAACCTCCCAGGCGATTTGATCGATGGTCAGGTTGCTGCGCTCCAACGGCTCGCGGGCGCGGGCGATACGGATGTGTTGGCGGTACTCCGTGGGCGTCAGGCCGGTAACTTTCTGAAAGCGGCGCAGGAAAGTACGTTCCTCCAGCCCGGCCTCGGCCGCTAAGCTGCGCGTCGTGTCGCCCCGTCCGGCGCTGCGGTGCAGCGCCTGTTGGGCTTTGACAATCGCCCCATCGCCGTGATCGAGGCGCGGGCTGAAAGCCGCATAGGCGCGCTGGTCCCGGCCAGGGGGGTCGACCAGCAGATAGCGCGCGACCTCCAGCATCAACGCCGCCCCAAAAATCCGCGCGACGAGGGTAAGGCCTAAATCGGTCCAGGCCATTAACCCGCCTGCGGTCAGCAAATCGCCATCATCGATCACGAGCTTGTCGATCTCAACCCGTGCGTCGGGGAAGCGGGCGGCGAAGGCGTTCGCATAGACCAATGGGTCGTCGCGCGCCGTCCGGCGAGCAAGCCCGTTTCGGCCAGAACGAAGGCCCCGGCGCAGATTGAGGCGAGCACGGTTCCCGCCGCGTGCTGGGCCTGAAGCCAGGGCACCAGCGGGGCGGCGGCCTCCGGCGCAATCGGGTCGCCTAAGGCTGGAGGCATTAGCAGAAAGGCGGGTTTGTTCACCGGGCCGGGGTGCGTGTCGAAGGTGCAGCCAATCTCGCCGACGTCGGCCTGCCAATGGCTTACCCGCAGGCGCGGCCCGGTTTCGGTGAGCAGCGCCTCGGCCCGGCGATTGGCCAGGGCGAAAAGGTCCGTCAGCCCATAGATCGCCGCCAGTTGCGCGCCGGGATAGCGCAAAATTCCGATTTCCAGCAGGCGCATATGTCGGTTTCAGCCCGAAGAATGTCAGTTTCGCCAATCGCCACGCTGGCACGGCGGCGCTAGGGTTGGCAACAGAAGCCATCTTCCCCAGGAGAAAAAACATGAGCCAGCGCGCCCTCGTTATCGTCGATATCCAGAATGATTATTTTGCAGGGGGTCAATGGCCCCTGGCCGGGCAGGCCGAGGCCGCCGAAAAGGCCGCGCAGATTCTCGCCGCCGCGCGTGCAGCGGGGGATGCGGTAATCCATATCCGCCACGAAATCACGCGCCCGAACGCGCCCTTCTTCGTGCCGGGCTCCGAGGGTGCGGCAATCCATTCCAGCGTGCAGCCGCTGCCGGGCGAAACGGTCATCGTGAAGAATTTCGCCAATTCCTTCCGCGAGACCCCGTTGAAAGCCGAACTCGACGGGCGCGGCGTGACCGATCTCGTGATCTTGGGCTCGATGAGCCAGAATTGCATCGATTCGACCACACGCGCCGCCGCCGACCTCGGCTATGGCGTGACGGTGATTCACGACGCCTGCGCCACGCTCGATTTGACCTTTGGCGATCAGGTCATTCCGGCAGCCCAGGTCCAGGCCGCCTATATGGCCGCCCTGGCCTTCGGCTTCGCGAAAGTGGTTACGGCGGAGGCGTATTTAGGTTAGCGGCAGAAGGCGCGGCGGACGGTGCCGGCGGCAGAGACAATCAGCGTCAATCGCTCGGGTACGCGCTCGTACGTCACGGGGGTTTCGACGGCCAGCACGCGCACTTGCATCAGGTTCATCGTGCGCACCTTGGCCAGGGCCGTTTCGCGCGGAAGCCCGGCGAGCGCGGCCACTTTCGCATCCAGACACGGCGCATAAAGATAGGCGTGGGGGGCGCGTCGTGCGGCCAACCTCGGGTCGGGGTCGGCGGCGGCTGGTAGAAATTATTCAGCGGATAGGGTTGGGGCTTCTGATCGGCGGCGGTGCGCGAGCCTTTGGCCGGATTATAGGGCGTCGTGGTTTGCTGCGCCGTCGCACTCAGGCTCACGGCCACCAGCAGAAGTCCCATCGTCAGCGCGCGCACGCCCATTGTTCAATCCATTAAAAAACCCGGCGCGACAGTGTCGCGCCGGGTCTTAACTTAGGTCAAGTGACCTTCTTAGCCTACTCGCGGTCGCCCATCAGATTGAGCAACGCGGTGAAGATGTTGATGAAGTTGAGGTAGAGCGACAGTGCCCCGATCAACGACATTTTCATCAGGCTTTCGTGACCATAGCCTTCGGCATATTCTTCCTTCAGGCGCTGGGCGTCGAAGGCGGTGAGGCCCGTGAAGATCACCACGGCGAGCATCGAGATGAGCATGCTCATCATGCTGGAGCCGAGGAAGATATTCACGATCCCGGCGATGAAGATACCGACCATGCCAATCAGCAGGAAGCTGCCGATGGAGGTAAGGTCCTTCTTCGTCGTGTAACCGTAAACCGCCGCCGTCAAGAACACCGACGCCGAGATGAAGAAGACCTGCGCAATCGACTGGCCGGTAAAGACCAAGAAGATGCTGGCCATCGACACGCCCATTAGCGCCGAATACCCCCAGAACACGGCCTGC
>NZ_LAJY01000277.1 GCF_000963705.1 Elstera litoralis
CAAACAACGCATTCATTTAGTGCGCGAGCTTTCGGACGAAATTACCGAAACGGCTCTGTCGCTGCGTGAAATTCAAACCAATGGTACGAACCGTTTTCATCTCGCCATATTTTCAAAAATGATGGGTATTAACTATTGGATTCGCTTTGATATTTTCAAATGGAAATTCTTTATAAAGTTTTTGAATAATTTCATCGCGCAACTAACACCGTTTTTCTTTTATTCGATTGGCGGCTACCTGGTGATCCAGGGCAGCCTGTCGCTCGGGGCGCTGCTGGCTGTCGTCGCGGCCTATAAGGATTTGAACGCCCCGTGGCGCGAATTGCTGGATTATTATCAGTTTTTAGAAGATTCGCGGATCAAGTATCAGCAAGTCGTCGATCAATTCGATCCGATGGGGATGATTCCGCCGGAGCGCGCGCCGGTAGAGGGCGGACCGGCGGCTTTAGAGGCGGCGGCGTTGGAGGTTCATATTGCCAATGCCAGCCTATCCGATGAGGTTGGCGGCAGTCGGCTCGATGCCATTTCGCTCACGCTCGCCGCCGGGGCGCGCGTGGCGGTGCTGGGGCAGGATGCCGGGGGAAAGCACGAGTTCGCGCAGATCCTCGCCGGGCTGGCGCCCCGGCAACCGGCCGCGTTACCCTTGGCGGCACATCGCCGCTCGCCATGACGATGCCGGACCTTGGGCGGCGGATCGGCTATGTCGGGGCCGAAACGGTCATGCGCTCTGGCAGCCTCTACGATAATCTCGTCTATGGGCTGCAATGGGTGCCCGCCTCGGGCGAACCCGCCGATCCTGACTGGCCCGTGCGCCGCAAGGAAGCCGCGCGCACCGGCAATTCCACCGACCCAATCGACGGCGATTGGGTCGATTACACGATCTTCGGCAAGGATGGGCAGGCGGCGTTCAAAGCCCGGCTGAACAAGGTTTTGCAAATCACCGGCCTGCTGACCGAGGTGCGGGAGTTCGGCTTGCAGGGCCGGGTTGATCCGCTGGCGCGGCCCGATATCGTTGCGCTGATTCTGAAAACCCGGCAGGCGATTCGCCCGTTCCTCTCCACACCCAATGTGGCTACCTATGTGGAGCCCTTCGCGGCGGATCGCTTCAATATGCAATCGACGCTCGCCGAGAATTTGCTGTTCGGCACGCCGGTCGGTCCGACGTTCCAGGGCGATGCCCTCGCCCGGCACCCGGCTATTCGCGCGGTGTTGCAGGCGGAAGGCATCGAGGATGCGCTGATTGCGGCGGGGCGGGCGACCGCCCAAACCCTCTCGGAAATCTTCCGCGACCTGCCGCCGTCCCACGAGTTCTATGGCCGTTTCAGCTTCGTCGATGCGGAAGAATTGGTCGATCTTGAGCAGGTGGAAGCGCGGATTCGCCGCGACGGGGTCATGACCCCTGCCGACCGCACCCGCTTCCTCATTCTCATTCTGCGCCTCACCCCGGCCCGGCACCGTTTGGATACGGTCGATACGGCGTTGATGGCGGGCATTGTAAAAGCACGCGCGCGGCTGATGCAGGATTTGCCGGAAAGCCTGCGCACGGCGGTGGAGTTTTTCGACGAAGCCAAGTTCAGCCCGGCTAATTCCTTGATCGATAATATTCTCTTCGGGCGGCTCGCGCCGGGGCAGAATGCGATCAATAGCCGGATGCGCCAGTTGATGCGCACCGAGTTGGAACGGTTGGACCTGCTGATGTCCTTGGGCGAAATGGCGGTCGATGTTGGCCTGCAAACGCCCGTCGGCGTCGGCGGTTCGCGCCTGACGCCCGCGATGCGGCAACGGGTCGCGATTGCCCGCGCGCTGCTGAAACGCCCGCCGTTGCTGGTGTTCGACGATCCGGCGGCGCTGCTCGATCAAGCCGCGCAAATGCAATTGATCGAGGCGGTTCTGGCCGAGCCCGACTGGGGGATCGTCTGGGTTTTGCAGCGTCCGGCGCTGGCGAAAGCCTTCGACCGCGTGTTGGTGTTGGATCAGGGGCGGATTATCGCCGATGGGCCGTTCGGCGCGATTGTGCAGAACGGCGATATCATCCCCCGCCCCGACGCGGCAGATTAGGCGGCACTTTAGCGCCGTTAAGCTTATAGCTCTTGTTCCTGAGCCGGGGCCGGGGTTAGCTTAAGGCAGGATTAAGGCGGTTGGAGCCGAACGGGGGGTTGAACGGGATGGGCTTGCAGCAGGAAGTGCAGACCTTGCGCATGGTGCCCATGTTCTCGCATCTCGACCCCGCGCGGCTGAAGCTCATCAGCTTCGCCTCGGAGCGGGTGCATATCATGCAGGGCGAAGAGTTTATCCGTGAGGGCGAGGAGGGGGAGGACGCGTTCGTGCTGCTCTCGGGCCGCGCGGAAGTGACGCTGGAGGGCGGCGAAACCCAGGTGAAACTGGGGGAGGTCGCGCAAAACCAAATCGTCGGCATGATTGCGCTCTTGGCGCACGGACGCCGCACTGCCACCGTCCGGGCCTTGGAGCCGATGGAGTGCCTGCGTTTGCCCAAAGATGTTTTTCACCAGATGGTTCGGGATCTGCCGATTTTGCGCTTGCAGTCATGCGCGATTTGTCCGATGCCCTGGAACGGCAGACGGCCCATTTCCGCGAAGTCCTAGGCGATCAGGCGGCCGACCGTGACGCCAAACATTGATAAAAAGCGCGCGCAGGGCCGAAACCTGCCGCGTGTGGGGATCGAAGTGTCAGGAGCCAGAATGACTGAAGGTCGTGGTCAGCATGGGCAAAACCAAGCCCAGAAACGCCCGCGTGCCTTCAGGAACACGGTAACGGAGTAGCGCGATGGCGCCTGATGTAAGCGTTCAATCCCGGATAGGGCGGGGCGTGCTGCGCCCTCGTGCTGGCGGGGGGGCGACCCGTTTGCTGATTTACAGTCACGATTCCTTCGGGCTCGGGCATTTGCGGCGCTGCCGCTCGATTGCGCAAAATCTGGTGCAGACTTTTCCCGACCTGGAGGTCTTGATCCTCTCCGGGCTGCCCATTATCGCCTCGTATGATTTCGACGAGCGGGTGCGCTACAAGCTGGTGCCCGGCATCATCAAGCTCTCGAACGGCGACTATAAGGCACTGGACGCCGCCGATATCCGCGAGGCCATCGAAGCGCGCTCCCGGCTGATTCTCGAAACGGCGCAGGAGTTCCAGCCCGATCTATTTTTGATCGATAAGGAACCCTTGGGCATTCGCGGCGAAGTCACCGAAACGCTGATGTACCTCAAAGAACGCGGCGTGCCCGTGGTCTTGGGCGTGCGCGACGTGATGGACGATCCGGTTGCTTTCGCCGCCGAGTGGGAACGCAAGCTGGCGGTGCCGGCGCTCGAAGACTATTTCACCGAAATCTGGGTCTATGGGCTGGAGCGGATTTACCGGCCCTTGCAGGGCCTGCCGCTGCCGCCCGCCGTGGAACAGCGCATCGTTTACACAAGCTACCTGTGGCGGCAGGAAGAAATCACCGCGACCGCCGACCCCCTGCCCATCGATCCGCCGTTCCTGCTGGTCACCCCCGGCGGCGGCGGCGACGGCGAGGGTTTGGTGGATTGGGTACTGTCGGCCTATGAACGCGCGCCGGATTTGATGCGGGCGCTCATTGTCTGTGGCCCGTTCATGCACGCCGAATCGCGCCAGCAGATCGAAGCCCGCGCCGCGCGCCTGCCCCATGTGGAGGTGCTGACCTTCGATCCCGATATGCAGCGCCTGATGATTGCAGCGACGGCGGTCGTGGCGATGGGTGGCTATAATACCTTCTGCGAAATCCTGTCCTTCGACCGCCCGAGCCTGATCGTGCCGCGTACCCGCCCGCGCCTGGAACAGTTCATCCGTGCCCGCGAGGCCGAGCGGCAGGGGCTGTTGCAGATGCTGGCCCATGACGAGGATCACCCCGATCCGCAGCAAATGATCGACGCGCTGAAAGCCTTACCGCAGCAGCCGCGCCCCTCGCGGTGGTGATTCCGGGGCTGCTCGACGGGCATCAGGCGATTGCCCATCGCTTTGCCCGTCTCACCGGCCTTCCGCTCGAAACCGCCGCCCGCGCCGCTAGCGCCTAAGCCATCGTGCCCGCATCGGTTCTCACGGTGGTGCTGAAAGGCTATCCACGCCTGTCGGAAACCTTCATCGCCCAGGAGCTTTGGGGGTTGGAGCAGCGCGGGTTTCGGCTGCACCTGATTTCTTTGCGGCATCCGACCGATAAAAAGCGCCACCCGATCCACGATCAAATCCGCGCGCCCGTCACCTATCTACCGGAATATCTTTATCAGGAACCGTTAAGGGTTCTGCGCGGTTGGTGGTACGCGCGGAAGTTGCCGGGCTATCGCGCCGCCTTCTGGCAATGGCTGAAAGATTGGCGGCGCGATCCGACGCCAAACCGGGGGCGGCGCTGGGGGCAAGCTTTGGTGCTGGCAAGCGAACTGCCTGCTGATCGCGCCTTGATCTACACCCATTTCATGCACACGCCGGGCTCGGTGGCGCGCTATGCCGGGCTGATGCGCGGCACGCCCTTCGCGCTCTCGGCCCATGCGAAAGATATTTGGACCATCCCCGCGTGGGAGAAGCGCGAGAAACTGGCCGATGCGGCCTTTCTCGTCACCTGTACCGGCGCGAATGCTGAACATTTGAAGGGCTTGGCGACCGATCCGGCGCGGGTCGATCTCGTCTATCACGGGCTCGATCTCGACCGTTTTCCGCCCCCCGACGCCCGCGTGTCGGTCCGCGATGGGGCCGATCCCGCCGCCCCGGTGCGGTTGCTGTCGGTCGGGCGACTAGTGACGAAGAAGGGCTATGACGATCTTCTGCACGCGCTGGCAAACCTCCCCGCCGGGTTGCACTGGCACCTGACCCATATCGGCGGCGGCGACCGGGCGGCTTTGCAAAGCTTGGCGGCTGACCTGGCGCTGACGGACCGCATCACCTGGCGCGGCGCACAGGCGCAAACCGAGGTGCTCGCGGCTTATCGGGACGCTGATCTCTTCGTGCTCGCCTCGCGCATCGCCAAGGATGGCGACCGCGACGGGCTGCCGAATGTGCTGATGGAGGCGCAGAGCCAGGGCATCGCCTGCGTAGCGACGGCGGTTTCCGCCATTCCCGAACTTATTCGCGACGGGGAAACAGGGGTTCTCGTGCCGCCGGAAGCGCCTGCCGCACTGGCGGCGGCCCTTGCCCGTCTTGCGACCGATCCCGCTTTGCGGGACCGTCTGGGCGCAGCGGGGCAGGCGCGGGTGCGGGCGGATTTCGGCACCGCGCCGGGGCTCGATCAGTTGGTGCGGCGGATCACGCCCTTCTGCCCACCCGCGCTGTGAAACCCTGCCGGATCGCCTTTTATGCGCCGATGAAAGCGCCGGATCATCCGGTTCCGTCCGGCGACCGGCGCATCGGGCGGCTGCTGATGGACGCACTCCGGCTGATCCCCGGCGTCACCGTCGATCTCGCGTGTCGTCTGCGCAGCCGTGATCCTTCCGGCGAGAAGGCCGCCCGGTTCGAGGCTTTGGGCGCACGGGCCGCCGAGGCGCTGCTGCGGCGCTATGCGGCGCGTCCCGAAACCCGGCCCGACCTGTGGTTCACCTATCACCTCTATTATAAAGCCCCCGACTGGATTGGCCCGAGGGTTGCGGCGGCGTTGGGGATTCCCTATGTCGTCGCCGAAGCCTCGCTCAGCGCAAAACGCGGTGCGGGGGCGTTTGCGACGGCGAGCGCGGCCGTGGCGGCGGCATTGCAGAGCGCGGCGGCGAGTCTCAGCCTCAATCCCATCGACGCGGCGGCGCTGGCGCGGCTGGTACCGGGGCTGACGCAGGTGCCGCTGATGCCGTTTCTCGACCTCACCGCCTATCACGCTGCTGCTGCGCAACGGCACGCCGCGCGGGTCGATCTTGCTGCCCGCTTAGGGCTTTCTCCAGCCGAACCCTGGCTGCTCGCGGTCGGGATGATGCGCGCGGGTGATAAAGCTGCCTCCTTCCGGTTGCTGGCCGAAGCCTTGCAGCCGCTGCGCGACCGGCCCTGGTCCTTGCTGCTGGTCGGCGATGGGCCTGCGCGCGCCGCTCTGGAACCGGCCTTCGCCCCCTTCGGCAAGCGCGTGCAGTGGCTCGGTACGCTGCCGGAAACCGCGCTGCCGCCCCTCTATGCCGCCTGCGATTGGTTGGTCTGGCCCGCCGTGAATGAGGCCATCGGCATGGCCCTGCTCGAAGCCCAGGCGGCGGGTTTGCCGGTGATTGCGGGTGCGGCAGGGGCGATTCCGACACTGATCGGGGAGGGCGAAACGGGCTTTCTGGTGCCCGTCGGCGATAGTGCGGCGTTCACCGTCCGGCTGGGGGCCGCGCTTGTCACCGCGCCCGCGCCCTTTCGTGTGGCAGCTTTGGCGCGGACCGCCGAACGGCATTCGCTGCCAGCGGCCTCGGCGCGTTTGGCCGACCTTCTCACCGATTTGGGGGTGCGATGACGATCCCGCTGCTGCTCATTCGCCACGGTCCGACCGACTGGACCGAAGCCGGCCGCCTGCAAGGCCGGGTCGATCAACCTTTGTCCGAACTTGGGCGGGAGCTGCTGCGCCGCCGGGAACTGCCGCCGGAGTTTCTGGCCTGGGACTGGATCAGCAGCCCGCTCCAGCGCGCGGTCGAAACCGGCCTGATTTTGCGCGGCATGCTGGCGCGGCTAGAGCATGCCTTGATCGAGCGCGACGCGGGGACCTTCGAAGGGTTGACCCGTGCCGAACTTGAAGCGAAATCATCGGCGCTGCGCCTGCGCGAGGGGCTCGACTGGTGCCCGCCGGGGGGGGAAAGCCCGCGTCAGGTGATGGCGCGGCTGTCGCCCTGGCTGCTGCGCCTCGCCCGCCCCACGGTGGCGATCACTCATCGCGGCGTGATCGAAGCGGCGCTAGCGCTAGCGACGGGCTGGGATTATACCGGACCGCCGCCCGCCAAAATCAAACCGGCGGTTGCCTTGCGCTTCGCGGTAACGGCGGGCAAGCTGAGGTTCGAAGGGCCGTTGGAATGAAGCTTCTGTTTCATGTGCAGCATTTTTTAGGCGTCGGCCATCATCGCCGGGCGGAAGCCTTAGCGCGCGCTTTGGTGCAGGCTGGGCATGGGGTGACGGTCGCCTCCGGCGGCGCGCCGGTGCCGGGCGAAGATTGGGGCGGGGCCGAGGTGGTGCATCTGCCGCCCGCCCGCGTGAATGCGGCCGATTTCCGCACCCTGCGCCACCTGGATGGCACGCCGGTCGATGATGTTTGGCGGGAGGCGCGGCGCACGCAGCTTCTGGCGTTGTTCGAGCGCGTGGCACCGGATGCGATCCTGCTCGAAGGCTTTCCCTTCGCGCGCCGCCAGTTGAAGTTCGAGTTGATCCCGCTGCTCGACGCCGCCAAAGCCCGCGCCAAGCCGCCGCTGGTGGCGACCTCCTTGCGCGATATTCTCGTGTTCAACAAGCCGCCGAAGCGGCACGATGAAGTGCTCGATTTGGTCGAAACCTATATCGATCTGGTGCTAATCCACGGCGATCCGCGCCTCGTGCCGCTGGAGCGCAGCTTTACCAGCGCCGGGCGGATTCCTGAGGCGAAGAAAGCCTACACCGGCTTCGTTGCGCCCAATCCGCCCGCAGAGCGCACCCGCGTCGCCTCGGTCGTGGTTTCAGTCGGCGGCGGTGCGGTGGGGAGGCGACGCTGTGGACGGCGCTCAAGTCGCGCCCCTTT
>NZ_LAJY01000278.1 GCF_000963705.1 Elstera litoralis
ACCCGCTGGATCAACAGAAATGCTATAGCGCACGACCACATCATGGCCGTGTGCAGGACAATCAGCGAGGCCGGGTCCAACATCTCCGTAAGTCCTTGGCGTGTGCAGTGCCGCATCAGAGTACACAGGCCGAAGGTTTTCGTCATCCCGAACCGGCTACTCCGCTTTCGGTTTCACGATCCATTCATGGGCCGGGTCGTTCTTGAAGCGCCACTGCCGCAACGGTCCGGCCATGACGTTCAGATAATAGAGATCATAGCCGTGGGGCGCGCCGACCGGGTGATAGCCGCGCGGCACCATCACGCAGTCGCCATTTTCCACGGCATAGGTTTCGTCGATATCGCGCGCGTCGGTATAGACGCGCTGAAAAGCGAAGCCTTGGGGGGGATTGAGGCGGTGATAGTAGGTTTCTTCGAGAAAAGTTTCCTGGGGGAAGGCATCTTGATCGTGCTTATGGGGCGGGTAGGAGGACCAATTGCCGCCGGGCGTGATAACCTCCACCACCAGCAGGCTTTCGGCGGGCGCGGTATCGGGCAGAATATTATAGACGAGGCGGCGGTTGCTGCCCTGGCCGCGCTCCTCGAACCCCACCGCGTCGGGCGGGATCAGGCGCACGGGGAATTTCCCGGTGCCGGGGGCGGAGCAGACCGCCAGTTCCACATCGCTGTCCGCCGTCACGGTAAAGTCGGATTGGGCGGGCACATAGACCGAATAGGGCTTGCCGTCGAAGGGCGAGGCGCGCCCGCCGATCTTCGTAAAAGTTTCATCGCCCGCGGTGACGGTGGCGAAGCCCGCGAGCAGCACCAAGCAAACCTCGCGATCCTCGGTCACTTCCGACAGGCTTTGGCCGGGCGCGAGGCGGAAGACGTCGAAACCCACATAGATCCAACCCGCGCTTTGCGGCGTGACCGATAGAACCCGGCCCATCGCGTCGGGGCTGTGGGTTTTCACGCGAAGATCAGCCATGTTTATCCTCTTTCCCCGCGCGGCGCGCCGGTTTCAAGAAAAGCTCCCAGGCGCAAAGCGCCGCTGCGCCCAGCGCCAGCGTGGCCCAAAACGGCTCCCCCCAAAAACTCTCGACCGCGCTCCAGCCGAGGCAGATCAGCAGAATCAGCAGACGCACCCAAAAAGGTTCGAGCCACGGGGGGAGAGGTTTGCTCATAACAGGCCAGCACCTTCGGCAAAGCGTTTCAAATTGGCGTGACCAAGCTTAGCATAGGTGAGGGGATTAGCCTTCGCCGGGTCTTGTTCGGCTTCGACGACCAGCCACCCCGCGTAGCCGGGAAGCTCCTTCAGCACGGCGGCGAAATCGACGCTTCCGTCGCCCGGTACGGTGAAGACGCCCTCGACCACCGCATCGAGAAAGCTCGTGTCGCGCGCTTTCACGCTCTCCATCACCGCCCGGCGCACGTCCTTGCAATGCACATGATGAATCCGCGCCCGGTAGCGTTTGGCGAGCGCAACCGGATCGGCCCCGGCGAAGGTCGCATGGCCCGCGTCGAGCAGCAACCCAACAGAGGGGCCGGTTGCCGCCATAAACGCATCGATATCGGCTTCGCTCTCAACCACCGTGCCCATATGGTGATGGTAGACGAGCATCAGCTTCCGCTGCCACGGCATCGGCGACCTGGGTTACGCGCTTGCCGAATTCCGCCCAATCGCCCGCCGCGAGTTTCGGGCGGGCAGAGAGCGGCTTGCTCTGGTCGCCGTGGATGGCGTTGGAGGTTTCGGCGAAAATCAACACCGAACAGCCCATCGCCTTGAGTAAATCTAGATGCGGGCGGATGGCCTCAAGTTCGGCGGCCGCATCGCGGACCAAAAGTTCCGAGGAGTACCAGCCGGAGACCAAGGCAATATCGTGCTGGCTCAGGATCGCTTTCAGCGGCCCCGCCGCGCGCGGGAATTTGTGACCGAGTTCGATACCGGTGAACCCCGCGTGCCGCGCTTCGGCAAGGCAGGTTTCCAGCGGGGTTGCGCCGCCAAGCGCACGCAGATCGTCATTCGACCAGGCAATCGGGTTAGTGCCGAGACGCACGGACATTTGTTAAACTCCTAACTTCTGAGCGCCGAGTTTTTCGGCATAAACCGCATGGGCTGCCTGAACTTCGGCGCGCGGTGAGACCTGCGGAACCGCGACATCCCACCAATGGCCCCCGGCTTGCGTCGAGACCTGCGGGTCGGTATCGATGACGATGACACTACTGCGGCTATGGCCGCGCGCGGCTTTTACCGCTGTTTCGAGTTCGGCGAGCGACGAGACTTTCACCGCAATCGCCCCCAGGCTTTCGGCATGGGCGCGGAAATCGATCTCTGGCAGCGTGGCGTGCTTCGTGTCCTGCAACAGATTGTTAAACGGCGCGCCGCCGGTGCCCTTTTGCAGCCGGTTGATGCAGCCGAAGCCGCGATTATCCAGCACCACCAGCGTCAGTTTTAGTCCAAGCATGATCGAAGTCGCGAGTTCGGAATTCATCATCAGGTAGGAGCCGTCGCCGACCATGACGATCACCTCGCGGTCGGGCCGCGCCAGCTTAACGCCCAGCCCGCCCGCGATCTCATAGCCCATGCAGGAGAAGCCGTATTCCAGGTGGTAGGTGCCGGGTTCGGCGGCATTCCAGAGCTTATGCAACTCGCCCGGCAAGCCCCCCGCCGCGCAAACGACGATATCCTCTGGCGTTCCGGCCCGCTGCACGGCGCCGATCACTTGTGCGTCGGTCGGCAGCGCGTTGGTGTGCGGATCGGCGAGAACGGTTGCCGCCGCTTGGGTCCATATGGCTTTTGCGGTAGCGAGCGCGTCCGTCCAGCCTTTCGGGGCCGAATAGGGGGCGAGCGCTTTCGTCAGCTCCTTCAAGCCCTCTTTGGCGTCGGCGACGAGCGGCTGCGCTTGGTGCTTGCCCGCGTCGAAGGGCTGGACATTGAGGCCAATAATCCGCCGGTTGGGGTTTTTGAACAGCGCCCAGGAGCCGGTCGTGAAATCCTGCAAGCGCGTGCCGAGAGCGAGAATCACATCGGCTTTTTCGGCGGCGTCATTGGCGGCGCTGGTGCCGGTCACGCCGATAGCCCCGAGGTTCAACGGATGATCGTAGGGCAGGGCGCTTTTCCCGGCCTGGGTTTCGGTGACCGGAATGTGATGGGTTTCGGCGAACTGGCGTAGGCGCGCCGTGGCCTCGGCATAATGCACGCCGCCGCCTGCGATGATAAGCGGGGCTTCCGCCGCCCGCAGCAGGGCGACCGCCGCTTCAAGCTCAGCATGGTCCGGGCGCGGGCGGCGCGGGGTCCAGAGTTTTTCCGCAAAAAAGCTCTCGGGATAATCGAAAGCTTCCGCCTGCACGTCCTGGCAAAAGGCGAGGGTGACGGGGCCGCAGTCGGCGGGGTCGGTCAGCACTTGCAGCGCGCGGGGCAGGGCGGTCAGAAGCTGCTCAGGGCGCTGAATCCGGTCGTAGAAGCGGCTGACGGGGCGGAAGCAATCATTTGCCGAGACGGTGGCGTCGCCGAAATCTTCGACCTGCTGCAACACCGGATCAGGTCGCCGATTGGCGAAGACATCGCCGGGGAGGAACAGCACCGGCAGCCGGTTAACGTGGGCGAGGGCCGCCGCCGTCACCATATTCAGCGCGCCGGGGCCGATGGAGGAGGTGCAGGCCATCATCCGCCGCCGGTTCTGCGCCTTTGCGTAAGCAATGGCGGCATGCGCCATGCCCTGTTCGTTATGGGCGCGATAGGTCGGCAGCGCGTCTTGCACACCGTAGAGCGCCTCGCCCAACCCGGCGACATTGCCATGCCCGAAGATCGCCCAGACCCCAGCGAAAATCGGCACGATTGCGCCATCGATCTCGGTTTTTTGGGCCGCGAGGTAGCGCACCAGCGCTTGCGCCGCCGTCAGACGGATGTGAGACATGATCCTCCCTATCCCTTTTTATTCTTCAGGCGGCGGCTTTACGCGCCAGACTGGCTTCCCAGGCTTGGGTAAGCCGGGCAAAAACGTTGGGCCATATCGGCAATTGCCGCAGCATCGTCAATACTGCCCGAAAGCCAAGCTTCCGCCGCCGCCGCGAAAATCGTTCGGCCCACGGCAAAGCCGCGCACCAGCGGGCTTGCCGCCGCCACCTCGAAGGCCGCAAGCAATTCCTCTTCCGGCGCTTCCAGCCCCAGCAGCACGACGCCCCGGCAGAGCGGATCGCGGGTGCGAATGGTCGCATCAATCCGCGCCCAGGCTTGGGCCGAAACCTGCGGCTCCAGCTTCCACCAATCGGGTTTGATGTCCAGATCATAAAGCCGGTCCATGACCCGCGCGACCGTATCATCGTGCAACGGCCCGTGTTTGCCCGCGATGATTTCCACCAGAAACTCGCGCCCCACCCGGCGGCTGGCGTCGCGCAGGGCGAGCAGCCGTTCTTCCTGCTGGGCTTTCAGTTCCTCGGGATCCTCGGGATGGTAGAAGCACAGGCATTTGACCACCTGATCCACCGGCCATTCGATAAGATGCGAGCCCAAATCGCCGCCGATTTCGAAGGTGAGCGGGCGGGAGCCGGGCTTTTCCACCGGGCGGCCGATCCAGAACCTGTGCGCGGCTGCGTCGAACAGCGCGGTTCGGCCATAGGTTCCGTCCAGCAGCATGCCGAAGCCCGTGCGGCCTGCGGCTACCTCGGCCGCCGCCGCGACGGCAAGCCGCTTGAACGGCTCGATACGGGTGCGCGGCACGCCCAACCGGTCGGCCAACTCTTCGAACTGGGCGCGGTGATCGATGGCGAGCGCCATGAGCGTTTCCGGCTGCGGGCGGCGTGTGGTCGCCCAATGCAGATGGTTCAGCGCCGCATCCTTGCGCAAAGCGCGCTGGGGGCTGCCTTCCTGCAAGAAAAACTGCAACTCCGGCCACGTCGGGATTTCCGGCGAGCAGAGCAGGCGCGAGACGGCGAAAGCGCCGCAGGCGTTAGCATAGGTGCAGCAGGTCTCCAAGGGTTCGCCCTTGAGCCAGCCGCGCAGGAAGCCCGACATAAAGGCATCGCCCGCGCCGAGCACATTATAAACCTCAATCGGGAAGCCCGCGCCGCGAATGCCTTGGTCCAGATCGTCCGGAATCCCGCCGGGGAAGACAACGCAGCCCATCGGCCCGCGTTTCAGCACCAGCGTTGCGGCGGTAACGGCACGGACGGCGCGCAAGGCGGCCCCAACCTCCTCCTGCCCGCCCGCAATGCGGAACTCCTCTTCCGTCCCGACGATCAAATCGCAGTCGGGCAGGATCGGCTGCACCTGCTGCGTCACCCGCTGGCTGGCGATATAGCGCGCATCGCCCGCGCCATGCCCGGCGAGGCCCCAAAGATTGGGGCGGTAGTCGATATCGAACACCAGTTTTCGACCGGCGGCTTTGGCAGCGCGTAAGGCTTTCCAGGTCGCGGCGCGCACGGTTTCGGTAGAAAGATGCGTGCCCGTCACCACCAAAGCCCCTGCCGAGGCAATGAAGGCCGGATCAATATCCGCCTCGCACAGGGCCATATCGGCGCAATTGTCGCGGTAGAAAATCAGCGGAAACTGGTGTTCGTCCTGCACCCCCAGCAACACAAGCGCCGTTAAGCGGGCGGGATCGGTCACGATGCCTCGCGTGCTGACCCCTTCGCGCTGCAATTGTTCGCGAATGAACCGGCCCATCGGCTCATCGCCCACGCGGGTTATGAGGGCGGAGCGCAGCCCCAACCGCGCGGTGCCGATGGCGATATTGGCGGGGCAACCGCCCACGGCTTTGGCGAAACTGGCGGTATCTTCCAAGCGGCAGCCGATTTGTTGACCGTAAAGGTCCACCGAGGCCCGGCCAAGGGTGATAACGTCCAAAATCTGTGGTTCAGTCATGGGAGCAATTCGTTCTAAGGGTGAGGGCGACTTCTAGGCGCGGAAAAGCGCTGAAAGGACCTGCCGTCTCTTGCGAGAATGAAACACTTATTCTATTATCGTGTCAAATCAGAATTTATCTTCTGCATTGCCACACAGTGAGGAAACAGAAAGCATGGTCTCCCTAGCCGTTTTGGGTGCCGGTCGCATCGGTCAAATCCACGCGCGCAATATTGCCGCCAATGGCCGCGTGACGCTGTTGGGCGTGTTCGATGTCGATGGTGCTGCGGCGCAAAAGCTTGCCGGTGCCTGCGCCTCCAAGGTCATCGATCTGGACACGGCCTTCACCGCCGATGCCATCGTCATTTGCACGCCGACCGACACCCACGCCGATTTGATCGAACGCGCCGCCAAGGCCGGAAAAGCCGTGTTCTGCGAAAAGCCGGTGGACCTGTCGCAAGAGCGCGTCCGCGCCTGCCTCGCGGTGGTGGAAGCCGCCGGGATCAAGCTGATGGTCGGCTTTAACCGCCGGTTCGATCCGAGCTTCCAGGCGCTGCAAGCGCGCCTCGCAGGCGGGGAAATCGGCAATCTTGAACTGCTGACCATCCTCAGCCGCGACCCGGCCCCGCCGCCCGTCTCCTATATCGCCCGCTCCGGCGGCCTGTTCCGCGATATGATGATCCACGATCTCGATATGGCGCGCTTCCTGCTCGGGGAAGAGCCGGTGGAAGTCTATGCGATCGGCTCGGCCCTCGTCGATCCCGCTATCGGGGACGCGGGCGATGTCGATACCGCTGCCGTCACCTTGCGCACCGCCAGCGGCAAGATCTGCCAAATCTCCAACTCGCGCCGGGCCACATATGGCTACGATCAGCGCATCGAAGCCCACGGCAGCAAAGGCCTCTTGCGCGCTGGAAATATGACCCAGACCACGGTCGAATCCGCCACCGCCACCGGCTTTACTACCGATCCGGCCCTACCGTTCTTCCTGGAACGCTACGCCAGCGCCTACCGCGCCGAACTCGACGCTTTTATCGCCGCCCTAGTCGAAGGCGCGCCCGCCTACCCGGACGGCAGCGACGGGCTGAAATCCCTCATCCTCGCCGATGCCGCCGCCGAGTCGGTGAAGACCGGGGTGCCGGTGAAGGTTGCGCTATAGGGGGTGTACGCAGGAGGCTCTGCCTCCTGCACCTCCGCTCAAGGGGCTCGCCCCTTGAGAATCCCTTTTTCGGACATTCAAACTGAGGGCTCCGCCCTCGGATAAAATCCTGCCGGATTCTTAAGGG
>NZ_LAJY01000279.1 GCF_000963705.1 Elstera litoralis
GTCGCCGATCAGAACCGCACCCTGCACCCAAACGCCGAGCCCGTGCCCCAGCAGGGCGAGCCCCGCCAGCGGCAACCGCCAGCGTCCCGAGGCCGACGCTCCCAGCAGCAAGGCCGCCAGCGCCCCACCCGCCAGCAACAGCGTCGCGCCATTGGCCAGCGCCCGCAGCAGCATGCTCGCGCGGATCAACCCTTCCGGCGCGTCCATCTCCGGCGCAGTCCCCGATGCTTCTACCGCAACGCCGACCCCGAACAGAATTGTCCCCGCCACCGGATGCGCATCGGCGGAGGTCACGCGGTAACTCAGCGTATACTGCCCAGTCGGCAGCCCCGGCGGCAGTGGCACCTGAATATCGTTATTCTGTGCCCGCGCCGGGCCGGGCAAGGGCAGCTCGCGCCCCGCCCCATCAAGCAGCCGCACCGAGATCGGCGTGACGGGCTCATTGAAACGCAAAAGCGCCGCTGCTGGCGCTGCCTCCAGCGTCGCGCCATCCTCGGGCTCGGCCCCAAGCAACCCGGCGTGGGCCGAAACGGGCAGGGGGGCAACAAGCAGCAGAAAGGCCAGCAGCAGGCGGATCATTCGAGCATTCCCATAGGCTTTGCTGATTAATTCCGAGAGGGCTATTCGCCCTCTCGGGCTCTCCCAACCAGGGCCGACGGCCCTGGACCGTGTCCCCTTGCTACGGCTTCGGCGTGAGCTTCAAGCCGGGGGCCGGTTCTTTCAGGCTATCGGCGCTTTGCCCGGCCGCCGGAATTTCGATCCAACGATGGGCCGCGCCGTCGCATTCCTGCACGACCGGCCACCAGAGCACCGTATTCGGCGCGTCGGGGAGTTTGCCGCGCACGACGAACTCATCGTAATGGGCGTCGAGCAAGGTGCCAGTCCAGATCACTTCGGTCACGCCTTCGGTGATCTTGCCGCCGTGGCCGTCATCGAGCGGTTTTGCCAGCGGGCCTTTGACGATATCGAGGGTCCAACCGGCTTTCGGCATGGCTTTGACGCCGGAAACGCCGTCCGGAATTTTCAGGCGCAGCTTCAGCGTCGGTTTCCCCTCGCAGCCGTGGCCGACGCGAACGACGGCTTTATAGTAGCTGCCTGCGACGGCTTGGCTCGTTTCGAGCGTGGCATGGGCGGAGGCGGCAGAGGCGGCGAGCGTGAGGGCCGCCGCGCCCAGAAGGGCGGCAATCGAACGTTTCATTTTAGATATCCTTCAGAATAGGGAAGTGCGGGCCAAAGCCCGGCTGAAAAATCCACTATCCGAAGAGTGGCGGGTCGCGCGGTCGATAGGGCGACGGGGCCGCATCGGGGGTTCGCACCACGGGGGACAGGACCGGCCAGGGGGCCGCGACAATTGCCAGCGCGGGGAAGGGGACGACCGGCGGCACAGCCGCAACGGCAAAGCGCAGCGGCTGCGGCAGGCAACACAGGATGCAGCTTGCATCGGCATGGCCGGGCGGCGTTCCCGTATCATCGTCGGCACCGCCGGGGGTACAGAAGGCGTTTGCGCCGCCGAACAGACCGGCAAGCTCGGCCCGTGCGACGTTTAATCCGCGCGAATCCGCTGCGGCTGCCGCGAGCGGGGCGACCAGATTGCCGAACAGCGCCGCGATGAGCAGGAGGGCGCTAAAGCGCCGGAACAGGCCCAATCGCATCAGTAGAGCGGTGCGTTATGCTCGACCGTCGCCGCGACGATGGTCAAATCATCGTCGAGATGCCGAACCTGGTTTTCGGTCAGGCGGCGCAGCAGCCCTTCCGGCAGGTCGAGATCCTCGGCCAAGGCGGCATCGCGCCAACGGTTGAACTCGGCTTCGGCCACGCGCGCGCCATCGAAGCAGAAACATTCCGACAGCGCATCGGAATAGACCAGCACGCGCGAGCGCAGCGGCAGCGGCATCGTGGCGTCGATATAGACTTCATGTTCCGAAACGCCGAGCGGCAGGCCGGTGCCCGACAGCGGGATGGTTATCCCCGTATCGCGGTCGTAAACCACCGCCGCTTCCCAGGCCGCGCCGGTATAATGGATGAGCCCCGCCTGCGGATCGACGACGCAATAGAAGGCCGCCGCAAACTGCCCGAACGGCAACAGCCGCGACAGGCGACGGTTCAGCAGCGTCATAAAGTGCCCCGGATGCTGGGCATGATCGCGCAAATCGGCCAGCAGCGCGTGCAGGCGGAAAGCATTCACCGCCGCAACTACGCCGTGCCCGGTAAGATCGCCCAAGAAAATCCCAAGCTTGCCATTGGGCAGGCTGAACGCCGTCCACAAATCGCCGCCGACTTCGGTGGACGGGGCCAGCCGCGCGCTGATTTGAATGTTCAGCGCGTCGCTGATTTCGGCGATTTCCCCCGCCGAGGGTTGCAGGTCGAGCTGCATGCGCCGCGCAACTTCCAACTCGTCGGACACGCGGTCGCGGAACTGGGTCAGTTCCGACAGCAGGCGCCGGTTTTCCATTTGCAGGTTGGCGACATTGCGAATGTTCTTCACGAACAGTTTCAGCAGCATCTGCACCAGCGAGTCCGAGCCCTCAAGGCTCTGGGACAGAATCGCGGCGGGGAAGATGCGGCAGGTCGTCGGCTCTTTCGCCCGCACGGTCGCCATGCGCGGCTTATTATCGATCAGCGCCATTTCGCCGAACAGGCCGCCCGCACCGGTTTCGCCCAGCTTCAGCGCGCCGCCGGGGCCGGATTTGAAGACCTCGACGCTGCCTTCTTCGATGAAATAGAAACAGTCGCCCGGATCGCCTTCCCGGACAATATCCTGCCCTGTCGCAAAGGTGGCGCGTTGCACCAAGCCTTCTTCCGCTGCCGTCGGGGGCGCAGAACTATCGAGATTCAGGGAGGTCGGCGGGTTCGTCATCAATGCTGTATTCGCCAATTTACGCGGCACAATGGCATGAACGCGGGGGGCTTGAATAGGGTTTCCGTACACAGATGACGAAAGTTTCATCTGCTGTTGCACGCGCGACCCTTGCCAAGCCGCAGCCTAGCCCCGTAAAGGAAAGCCGGGCGCGCGCGCGTTCCCCTGACCGCGCCCCATTCCTATCAGACCGGATATCATGGCCCTTTCCGTCGTCATTCTGACCTTCAATTCCGAAGCGAGTATCGCGGCCACGTTGGCCAGCGCCGCGCGCGTTTCCGACGACATTCATGTCGTGGATAGCGGTTCGACCGATCGAACGCTCGATCTGGTGCGGGCGGCGGGGGCACATCTGGTTCATCATCCCTTCGAAAACTACGGCGCGCAACGCAACTGGGCCATCCAAACGTTACCGCTAGCTTACGGCTGGCAGTTGCATTTAGATGCCGACGAAAGATTATCGAGCGGGCTTGTTGATGCCATTTTAGCGCTGCGACAGCAAGCGTTTGCGGGCGATACGGTGGGATATTTCCTCCCCCGCCTGACGATGTTTTTGGGGCGGGAGTTGCGCCACGGCGGGCTTTATCCCAACTGGCACATGCGCCTGTTTAAAACCGGGCATGGCCGCTGCGAAATGCGCAAATACGATCAGCATTTCCTCTGCGACGGCAAGACGGCGCAAATCCATCAGCCGATGCTCGACGATCAACGCATGAGCTTGGCCGAATGGACCGCCCGCCACAATCGTTGGGCCGACGCCGAAGCCGATGAGATCGAAGAAGCCAGCGCCGCCGCCGACTTGGTGCAGCCCGATTTCAGCGGCAATCCCGTGCAGCGTAAGCGCGCCTTAAGGGGTGGCTATTACAAAGCACCCCTCTTTTTGCGGGCATTTCTGTTCTTCCTCTATCGCTACATTATCCGCCTCGGTTTCCTGGATGGGAAGGAGGGGCTGATTTATTACGTCCTGCAAACGCTGTGGTTCCGCTTTTTGGTCGATGCCAAACTCTATGAGCGCCGCCTTGCCCGCCAGGAGCGGAAAGCGTGAGAATCGCCTTTCACGATTACCCCGGCCACGCTTTCCCCGTGCAACTGGCGCGCGCGCTGGCCAAACGCGGCCATGAGGTTCTGCACCTAACCTTCAGCGAGTTCCAAGCGCCGAAAGGCCCGCTCGCCCCCCGCCCAGACGATCCGCCCGGCCTGCATTTGAAAGCGCTCAGCCTCGGCACCGCGTTTAAGAAATATAGTTTCGTCCAGCGCGCGCTTCAGGAGCGCCGCTATGCCAAACTGCTGGTGGAAACAATCGCGGCCTTTCAACCCGACGTGATCCTCGGCGGCAATGCGCCGCTCGACCCGCAGGCGAAGCTGCTGCGCTTCGCCCAACGCCATAAAACCGGCTTTCTGTTCTGGCATCAGGATGTTTACGGCGTTGCGATGGATAAGATCCTGCGCGCGAAAATTCCGGTTTTCGGCGCACTGATCGGCGCCTGGTACAAGGCGCTTGAGAAGCGGCTGTGGCGCGCCTCCGACCGCATCGTCGCCATTACCGATGATTTCGTGCCGCTGCTGACCGCCGAGGGCATTGGCCGGGATCGCATCGCCGTCATCGAAAACTGGGGCGCGCGCGAAGATTTGCCGCCGCGCCCGCAGAATAATCCCTGGTCGCAGGCGCACGGGCTCGTCGGCAAGATTGTGTTCATGTATTCGGGCACCTTGGGACTGAAGCATAATCCGCAGCTTCTGGCCGCCCTCGCCCGCGCCTTCAAGGATGATCCCGACGTGCGCGTGCTCGTCGTCACCGAAGGAATCGGTGCCGATTGGCTGGCCGAGGCCAAGGCGCGCGAGGGGCTCGATAATCTCATTCTGCTGCCGTTCCAACCGTTTGCCGACGTGCCGAACGCCATCGGCACCGGCGCGGCGCTGGTTGTGCTGCTGGAGCCCGATGCGGGAGTCTATTCGGTGCCGTCGAAAACCCTCGCCTATCTCTGCGCCGACCGGCCCCTGCTGGGCGCGATTCCGCTGAATAATCTTGCGGCCAAGCTGATTACTCGCGAAAGGCGCGGGGCTGGTCGCCGCGCCGGAGGATGAGGCGGGCTTCGTTGCCGCCGCCCGCAGCCTGCGCGCCGATCCGGCGTTGCGGGCCGAAATGGCGGCGCGCGGCAAAGCCTATGCCGATCACGCCTTCGATATCGACCGCATCACCGATCAGTTCGAGCGCCTGCTGACCGAGGCCCGTGACCGGGCGCAGGCTTAAGGATTCTCCATGTCGCAACTCATCGACCTCGCCGCCCGTCTCGAAACCCTGCGCACTGCCCGCGTCACCGCCGTCGGCGACGTGATGATGGATCGTTTCGTTTATGGAACGGTCGAACGCATCTCGCCGGAAGGCCCGATTCCGGTGCTACGCATTCAGCGCGAAATCACCGTGCTCGGCGGAGCCGGGAATGTGCTGCGCAATCTGTTGGCGTTGGGCGCGGAATGCTGCTTCGTCTCGGTGGTGGGGGATGATGCCGCCGGGCATGGCGTTACTGCGCTGGTGGCGGCGGAAGCGCGGGTGGAGCCGCATTTGCTGGTCGAAACCAATCGGCAAACCACGGTTAAGACTCGCTTTGTTGCAGGATCGCAACAATTACTCCGCGCCGACCAGGAGGAGATTTCCCCGATCCGCCCGGCAACGGTGGCCGATTTGCTGCGCCGGACGGAAGAGGCGTTGAACGAAAGCGGCGCCCTCACCCTCTCCGATTACGGTAAGGGCGTGCTCTGCCCCGAAACTTTTCGCGCGCTGCTCACCCTCGCCCAGCAAAAGCGGGTGCCGGTGATCGTCGATCCCAAGGGCCGCGACTGGACGCGCTATAATGGCGCAACGCTCGTGACCCCGAACCGCGCCGAACTGGCCGAGGCGACCGGGCTTCCCACCCAGGACGAGGCCGCCATCGTCATCGCCGCCCGCCATATTCTCGCCACCACCAGTATCGAGGCCGTCCTGGTAACCCGCAGCCAAGATGGGATGACCTTGGTCACGCGCGAAGGCGCGCCCTTCCACGTCTCGGCCACCGCCCAAGAAGTTTTCGACGTGTCAGGGGCGGGCGATACGGTCGTCGCTGGCCTTGCCACCGCGCTCGCCGCCGGTTTCTCGCTCACCGACGCCTGCCTGCTGGCCAATGCCGCCGCCGGCATCGTCGTGGGGAAGATCGGCACCGCCGTTTGCCGCCTGGAAGACCTCTCGGCGGCGCTGCAAGGCCGTGATTTGGCGGTGGGCGAGCAGAAGATCATCTCCCACGGACAAATTGCCGATCTCGTGAGCGGCTGGCGGCGGCAAGGCTTGCGCGTTGGCTTCACCAATGGCTGCTTCGACCTCATCCACCCCGGTCACGTCTCGCTGCTGACCCAATCGAAAGCCGCCTGCGACCGGCTGGTCGTCGGGCTGAATACCGACGCCTCGGTGAAGCGCCTCAAGGGCGATAGCCGCCCGGTGCAGTCGGAAATGGCGCGCGCCATCGTGCTCGCCTCAATGGCCGCCGTCGATGCCGTGGTGCTGTTTGGGGAAGACACGCCGCGCGATCTGATCGCCGCCGTGGAACCCGATGTGCTGGTCAAAGGCGCCGATTACACGGTCGAAACCGTGGTGGGGTCGGACCTTGTGCTGAAACGCGGCGGTAAAGTGCTGCTGGCGACCCTCGAAGCCGGGTTTTCGACCACGAATACGCTGAAGAAGATCGCCGGGCAGTAGGGCCGTTCCCCTCAACCGTTCAGTTTCGCAAAATGGGCGTTGCAGATCGTGGCGACGAACTCGGTCAGCAACCGCCCACACGCCTCGGCGTCCAAGGCGCTTGCGGGCAAGGTTTCCAGCAGCTTTTCGCGCGGGTCGAGGCGCTGCACCGTGAGCACGCCGGTTCGATCAAAGCCGATGCGCAGCTTTTCCCCCTCCGGCTGACCGTCGAAAAACAGCACGAACAGGATCGAGGAAATGAAGGGCTCCGGCCCGCGCTGGGGAATATCGCGCAGGTGAATGCCCGCTTCGTCCAATGCCTCGTTCACATCGTGCAGCGCGTGCTGAAGCCGAGGCAGATACTGCGTGCGCCAAAGCTCGCGGCAGCGCAGTAACTGGCTGGCCTCCTGCTCGGCGGATTCCCGCGCCGCGCGGTCGCGCGCCGAGATAATGCCGTCGATGCTTTTTTTCTGCGCGATGATCGTGGCCAAAGCGGCGTGATACGTGTGCGTCATGAGCGTGTTCCTCCGTCCTCCCGGTCATTCTCACGCACTAACATGGACAGAGTGTGTGCGGCGCGGTAAGCATGACGGGTGACTTTCGATAAAATACGGCACTCCTTAAGGACTGTTGGACGGCGTACGGCCTGCCCCCATGTCTTGCGCAACAATCCGCCCGAGCGGACAGAAGAGCCGAAGGTGAGAACATGAAR
>NZ_LAJY01000028.1 GCF_000963705.1 Elstera litoralis
AGGAGTCCAAAATTCCAGAACTGGCATACTCGGGCCAAACGCGAAGGAGCGGGAAGGGGTTTCGAGCCAGCAGCAGTTTCCTTTCGGCTCAAACATAGCAAAAACCCCCGCCAAAACTGGCAGGGGTTTTTGAGGATTTGGAGCGGGAAAAGGGATTCGAACCCTCGACCCTCACGTTGGCAACGTGATGCTCTACCACTGAGCTATTCCCGCATCGTGCCGCCGAAAACGCGTTGTTGTTCGTCGGTGAGGCGGAATATAGCGTGTGACAGAATTCCTGCAAGCGCTTTTTCGCTGGGCTTCCTGAAGAATTTGCGTCACGCGGGGGAAATGCGTTGCGAGCCTTGCCTCGGCCCCGCGCCCGTGCCACATGAGAAGAGTATTGCGTCTGCCGCCCGCGTGGCGCGGACCTCGTTCATTTTTGGGAAGGGTTTTCCCCATGCAAACGCTGTTCGGCTCCTCGGCGGCTCCGGCCAATGCCCCGGCGGTGAAGGATGTCACCACGGCCACCTTTGTGACCGAGGTTATGGAAGCCTCGCGCGAAGCGGTGATCGTCGTCGATTTTTGGGCACCCTGGTGCGGGCCGTGCAAAACCCTAGGGCCGATGCTGGAAAAAGCCGTTGCCCAAACCAAGGGCAGCGTGCGCATGGTCAAGATCAACGTCGATGAAAACCAGCAGCTCGCGGCGCAAATGCGCGTGCAGTCGATCCCCACCGTCTACGCTTTCTTCGACGGTCGCCCGGTCGATGCCTTTCAGGGCGCACTGCCCGAAAGCCAGGTGCAGGCCTGGGTGAAGAAGCTCGCCAGCCTCGCCGCCGAAAATGACCCCGCCGCCCAAATCGTCGAGGCGCTGGCCCAGGCGAAGGAAGCCCTGGCCGAAGGTGATGCTGTCACGGCGCAAGCGATCTACGGGCAAATTCTGCAAGTCGAGCCGGAAAATGTCGAAGCCATCGCCGGCATGGGCCGGATGGCGCTGCTGGCCGGGCAGATCGATGTGGCGAAAGAAGTGCTGGCGCAGGTACCGAAAGATAAGCTCGGTCATTCCGACGTGCTGGCGCTGAAATCGGGGATCGAGCTTGCCGAACAAACGACGGAACTCGGCAGCCGGGCCGATTTGGAAGGCCGCCTTGGCCGCGACGCCAACGATCATCAGGCGCGCTACGATCTCGCGCTGCTGCTGTACGCTGAAGGCGATAAGCAGGGCGCGGTCGATCATCTGCTGGATCTCATCCAGCGCGACCGCGCGTGGAACGAGGAAGCCGGGCGCAAGCAGTTGCTGAAGCTCTTCGAAGCCTTTGGTTTCTCCGATCCGATCAGCGTGGCGGGGCGGCGGCGGCTCTCCACGCTGTTGTTCCGGTAAGCCGCGCGCGATGACGATTGCCTGGACGCCCGATACGCTGCCGGAAATCCTGCCGGTCTTCCCGCTCAGCGGCGTGCTGCTGCTGCCGGGCGGACGCCTACCACTGAATATCTTCGAGCCGCGCTACCGGGCGATGGTGGAAGATTGCCTGAAAACGCCCGACCGGCTGATCGGCATGATCCAGCCGCTCGATGCCGACGACCGTTCGCGCACTCCCGACCTGTACCGGATCGGTTGCGCCGGGCGGCTGACGTCTTTCGAAGAAACCGCCGATGGGCGCTATCTGATTACGCTCACCGGCGTGTCGCGCTTTGCCGTCGTGGAAGAGCTGGCGGCCCGCCGGGGTTATCGGCCCATGCGCGTCGATTGGCAGCCGTTTTCGCCCGATTTGGACGAGCAGGAGCCGCAGGATTTCGACCGGGCGCGGCTGTTGCGCGGCCTGCGCACTTACCTCAAACATCACGGTGTCGCGGCCGATTGGGGCTCGGTCGAACAGGCCCCCGATGACGCGCTGATTACGACGCTGGCGATGGTCTGCCCCTTCAGCGCGAGCGAAAAGCAGGCGCTGCTGGAAAGCGCCGATACCGAAGACCGCGCCTCGACCATGATCGCGCTGATCGAAATGGCCTTGATGGATAAGGATAGCTCCGGCCCCGATTTGGGGCTGCGGCACTAGAGAGGATAAATCCCATGACGTCCGTTGCCGATACCCTGGGTGTAGACCCGAAACTGCTGGAAATCCTCGTCTGCCCGGTCACGAAAACCCCGTTGCGGCTGGACCGTGAGCGGGCTGAGTTGATTTCCGACGCGGCCCATTTGGCTTTCCCCATCCGCGACGGTATTCCAATCATGCTGGTCGATGAAGCCCGCCCGCTGGACGATACGCTTTGACCGAGGCGCTCCCCTGGCCGACCGATCTGCTGCTATCGCCTGACCGGCGCAGCCTGACCGTGAGTTATGACGACGGCCAAGTGATAACCCTCGCCGCCGAATATTTGCGCGTCGAAAGCCCGTCGGCAGAAGTGCAGGGCCACGGGCCGGATCAAAAGCAACTCGTGCCGGGTAAAGCGAGCGTCGCCATTCGTAGCATCGAGCCCATCGGTAATTACGCCGTGCGCCTGGTGTTCGATGACGGCCACGATACTGGCATCTATTCCTGGCGCTATTTTCTGGAGTTGCACCGCTCGGAAGCGAACCTTCGGCAGGCCTATCTCGCGGCCTTGTCGGCGGCGGGGTTGAAGCGGTAGGGATGGAGAAGGGGAATCCCGAACCGCTCAGCGCTGCGCTCAAGGGCGAGTTGGAGGCGCTTGCGGCGCGTTCCGGCGATTGCATCGACACATCGGATATTCCAGAGGTCACAGATTGGAGCCAAGTCCAGCGGGGGCGCTTCTGCCCTACGAGACTTTATCCAGCGTCACTCCGCCTGAAATCGTCTTGAACCATTCCCCCACCGCCGCTTGCGTATCCGCCCCCGCATGCAGCCCGAGCTTCGAGCGCCGCCACAGCACGTCCTCTGCCGAGCGCGCCCATTCCACGTCGCGCAGATAGCGCAACTCGGCGTCATAGACGCCCTGGCCGAAATCCTGCCCTAGATCGGCGAGGCTTTGCGCCGCACCCAGCAGCCGGCGCGCCCGCGTGCCATAGGCGCGGCCATAGCGGTGGGCGAGGTCTTCCGGGAGGAAGGGATACTCGGCCTGAAGCTGCCGCAGGAACCCCTCGAAATCCGCCTTCGGAATATCGCCGCCGGGGAGCGGTGCGTGCGCGGTCCAGTTTTCGCCGAGGCCGTTGCTCACCGGCTTGCCGAGGGCGGGCAGAAGTTTATCCACCGCCTCCAGCGCGAGGCAGCGATACGTCGTGATCTTGCCGCCGAAAACCGACAGCAGCGGCGCTTCGCCTGATGGAGCGTCGAGATCGAGCGTATAATCGCGCGTTACGGCGGAGGCATTGGCCGCGGCATCATCGTAGAGCGGGCGCACGCCGCTGTAGGACCAAACCACATCCTGCGCTGAAATCTGCTTTTCGAAATGCGCATTGGCGATGGCGCAGAGATAGTCGGTCTCTTCCGGCGAAATGGCGACGTTCGACGCATCGCCGGTAAAATCATGGTCGGTGGTGCCGATCAGCGAATAGTTGCCCTCATAGGGGATCACGAAAACGATGCGCCGGTCGGCGTTTTTGCAGAATGAAAGCTTGGTCGCCGTCGTGCAGCTTCGGCACGACGATATGGCTGCCTTTGATAAGGCGCACGCGCTTATCGGTATTTTGCCCCAGGCGGCTATTGAGGATTTCCGAGACCCACGGCCCGCCCGCATTCACCAGCGCTTTCGCCGCCACCTCGAACCGGCTACCGTCCTCCCGCTCCAGGCTTGCGATCCAGCGCCCGCCCGCCCGGTGCGCATCGATCAGCTTCGTGCGCGTGTGGATTTTCGCCCCCCGCTCCTGCGCGTCGAGCGCATTCAGCACCACAAGGCGCGCGTCCTGCACCCAGCAGTCGGAATAGACGAAGGCTTTATCGAGCGCGGCTTTCGTGCCCTTGCCGAAGCGGTGGCGGCGCAGGCGGATGCCTTCGGAGGCGGGGAGCAGCTTCCGCCCGCCCAAATGATCGTACAGAAACAGCCCGAGGCGAATCATCCAGGCCGGGCGCAGGCCGGGGTTATGGGGCAGCACGAAGCGCAGCGGCCAGATGATATGGGGGGCGGCGCGCAGCAGAATTTCCCGCTCGGTCAAGGCTTCGCGCACCAGCCGGAACTCGTAATATTCGAGATAGCGCAAGCCGCCGTGAATGAGTTTTGAGGAGGCCGACGAGGTGGCCCGCGCCAAATCGCCCGCCTCGCACAGCACGACCGACAGCCCCCGTCCCACCGCATCCCGCGCAATGCCGGTGCCGTTGATGCCGCCGCCGACGACCAGGAGATCGGTTTCAAGCAGGGGGGCGGTTGCGGTCATGGCGAGTCTCATAAGTTCGTTTGGTGCGTTTCATCAGCATAATAGCGCTATGAATTTTCGTTTCAAGGTTCGTTTCCGGCGCCGGGCGCAAGGCTGCCGTGCCGAAACCGCCGTGAGGGATCACTCCTCTTGCCTTTTGTCGCCGAACCGGGAAAGTCTCGCCCATGCAGTTCACGCGCCTGCGCCTTGCTGGGTTCAAATCCTTCGTCGAGCCGACCGATCTCCTTATCGAGACCGGGCTGACCGGCGTTGTCGGCCCGAATGGTTGCGGCAAATCGAACCTCGTCGAAGCCCTGCGCTGGGTGATGGGCGAAACCTCCGCCCGCCAAATGCGCGGCGGCGAAATGGACGATGTCATCTTCGGCGGCACCACCAGCCGCCCGGCGCGCAATCACGCCGAAGTGCAACTGCTCATCGACAATAGCGACCGCCGCGCGCCGACCGCCTTCAACGATGCCAGCGAGCTTGAAGTGAGCCGCCGCATCGACCGGGGCCAGGGCTCGCAGTATCGGGTGAATGGCCGGGAATCGCGCGCCCGGGACGTGCAGATGCTGTTCGCCGATGCCGCGACCGGGGCGAATTCGCCGTCCTTGGTCAGCCAAGGCCGGGTGGCGGCGATGATTAACGCGCGCCCCTTCGAGCGGCGGGCGATTCTGGAAGACGCGGCGGGGATCGGCGGGCTCCAGGCGCGGCGCAAGGAAGCCGAACAGCGGCTGACCGGGGCCGAAACCAATCTGGCGCGTATCGACGATATTCTGTCCACCCTCACCCGCCAGCGCGAGGGGCTGGAAGGCCAAGCAGCCCAGGCGGCGAAATACCGCCAGCTTTCCGAAGCGATTCGCGCGGCGGAAACCGTGCTGCTGGCGATCCGCTGGCTCGACGCTAAACTCGGGCGGACCAAGGCGGCGGAAGCCCTGCGCCAAGCCGAACTCAAAGTCGCCGAATCCCTGGAGCGGGTCGCGGAACTCACCACCCTCGATATCGACCTGCGCGAGCGCCTGCCCGAGTTGCGGCACGAGGATGCCGAAGCCGCAGCATCCCTGCACCGGCTGCACGCGGCGCAAGGCGCGCTTGATGGCGAGGCGCAACGCTTGGTCGATCAAACCCGCGCCGTGCAAGAACGCCTCGCCCTGCTCGCCCGCGACCGGGAGCGCGAGGAAAGCCTTGCGGGGGACGCCGAAACCGCCCTCGCCCGCCTGACCGAAGAAGAAGAAAGCCTCGCGGAAAATGCCGCCGTCGATGCCGAACGGCTGACCGAAACCCTGGAGCTTCTCGCCGAGCAAGAGGCGGATTTAGAGCGCGCTGAAGCCGCCGTGCAAGCCGCCACCGAAACCCTGGCGAAAACCGACGCGCGAAGGGCGACGCTGGAGCGGCACCTCAACGAGCTTTCCGCGCGCCGCGCGCGCCTGTCCGCCGAGCAAGACAAGCTGCGCGGCGATCTTGCCGCCATCGACGCCGATCTCACCGGCCTGCCCGACGCCGAGGAACTGGAAAGCCAACTCGAAACCGTGATGGCGGCGGAAGACGAAGCCCGCCTTGCCGTCGCCAAGGCCGAGGAAGCCCAGCGCAAGGCCCAGGATGCCGAAGCCGAAGCCGGGCGCATGGTTCAGT
>NZ_LAJY01000280.1 GCF_000963705.1 Elstera litoralis
ATCGTCTTGCCGAACTCGGCTATTGGAAGGCGGCTTTGTCGGCAATTGAAGAGGCTGTGAAAATTCGGCGGGATTTGGCTCTAAAGCGGCCCGATGCGTTTCTGCCGAGTTTGGCTATTTCGCTAGTCAACATGACAGCTTGCCTTGTCAATCTCGATGATCATAGCGCGGCGTTGTCCCCGAATGAGGAGGCAGTAAAAATACTGCGGGGATTGGCGGATACGTTGCCTGCCGTTTTTCGAAAGGAACTGCGAAACTCCCTCATTAGCCTCAGCACCGTCCTCAACGCCCTCGGCCGACCCGAGGAAGCCGCTGCCGCTGCTGCCGAGGCGGCGGGGCTGGAGGACTAAGTCCCCAAGCCCCGCGCCAGCCTTACCCCCGCAACCGCGCCCCATGCCAGGCCAGATGATCGGCAATAAAGCTGGCGATGAAGAAGAAGGAATGGTCGTACCCCTCCTGCCGTCGCAGGGTCAGCGGCTGGCCTGCGGTGGCGCAGGCGGCTTCCAGCAATTCCGGCTTTAATTGCGTTGTCAGAAAACTGTCGGCAGTGCCTTGATCGATCAGAATGTCGGGCAGCCGCGCACCGTCTTCGATCAGCGCGCAGGCATCATAGGCCCCCCACGCTGCCCGATCCGGCCCCAGGTAGCCGGTGAGGGCTTTTTCGCCCCAGGGGCAGTTGAGCGGCGAGACGATGGGGGCGAAGGCGGAGACCGAGCGGAAGCGGGCGGGGTTCCGCAGCGCCAGCGTCAGCGCCCCATGCCCGCCCATCGAATGCCCGCTGATGGCTTGCCGAGTCATATCCGCCGGAAGCTCCGCCGCCACCAACGCGGGAAGCTCGGTTTCGAGGTAGGAGCGCATCCGGTAGTGCTGCGCCCAGGGCGCTTCGGTCGCATCCACGTAAAAGCCTGCGCCGAGGCCGAAGTCATAGGCTTTTTGGGCATCGTCCGGCACGCCGTCGCCGCGCGGGGAGGTGTCGGGCGCGATCAGCATAAGCCCCAGTTCCGCCGCCACGCGCTGCGCCCCGGCCTTCACGGTGAAATTCTCCTCCGTGCAGGTGAGGCCCGACAGGAACCATAGAACCGGCACCGGCCCAGCTTCGGCCTGGGGTGGGGTGAAGACGGCAAAGCGCATCGCCGTCCCCGTTTCCGCCGAAGAATGCTGATAGGTGGCCTGGGTGCCGCCGAAGCATTTCGCTTGGGAAAGCCGTTCCAGCGCCATTAGTAGACCACCACCGAGCGGATGGATTTGCCTTCGTGCATCAAATCGAAGGCGGTGTTGATCTCATCGAGCGGCATCGTGTGGGTGATGAGGCTGTCGATATCGATTTTGCCGTCCATGTACCAATCGACGATTTTCGGCACATCCGTGCGCCCGCGCGCGCCGCCGAAGGCCGAGCCTTTCCAAACGCGGCCCGTGACCAGTTGGAAGGGGCGGGTGGAAATTTCGGTGCCCGAGGGGGCGACGCCGATAATAATGCTCTCGCCCCAGCCGCGATGGCAGCATTCCAGCGCTTGCCGCATGGTATGGACGTTACCGATGCACTCGAAGGAGAAATCCGCCCCGCCGCCGGTGATATCGACGATGGCTTCGACCACCTTGTCGCGGCCCACCTCATCGGGGTTGACGAAATGGGTCATGCCGAATTTCTTCGCCATCTCAACTTTGCTGGGGTTGAGGTCGACGCCGATGATTTTGTCGGCCCCGACCATGCGCGCGCCCTGGATGACGTTCAGGCCAATGCCGCCGAGCCCGAACACCACCACATTCGCCCCGGCCCAGACTTTCGCCGTATAGACGACCGCGCCGATGCCCGTGGTCACGCCGCAACCGATGTAGCAAATCTTGTCGAACGGCGCGTCTTCCCGCACTTTCGCCAGGGCGATTTCGGGCAGCACGGTGAAGTTCGAGAAGGTCGAGCAGCCCATATAGTGGAAAATTTCCGAACTGCGCTCGCAGGAAAAGCGCGTGGTTTTATCCGGCATCAGCCCTTGGCCTTGGGTCGCGCGGATCGAGGTGCAGAGGTTCGAGCGCTGCGACAGGCAGGTTTTGCACTGGCGACATTCGGGCGTGTAGAGCGGAATCACGTGATCGCCGACCTTGACCGAGGTCACGCCCGCGCCAATCTCCCGCACAATGCCCGCGCCCTCATGGCCGAGAATGGCGGGGAATTTGCCTTCGGAATCGAGTCCCGACAGCGTGTAGGCGTCGGTATGGCAAAACGCCGGTCGCCATAATCTCCACCAGCACTTCCCCCGCCTTGGGGCCGCCGATCTCGATGGTTTCAATGGTCAGCGGCTGATTGGCAGCCCAGGCAACGGCGGCACGGGATTTCATCGGGCGGGATCTTTCCAGTAAGGCAAAAGAGAGCGGCGTTAAGGTAAAGGCCGGGGCGGGGCGTCGCAATCGCTTAAAAGCGTTTGATTCGGAAACGATCGTTTTCTATAGTCGCGCTATGACGCAAACCCTACCGCCCGCTGCCCGAGGCCGCCCGCGCGAATTCGATATCGATGCTGCGTTGGATAAGGCCGCGCGGGTTTTTAGTGAGCGCGGGTATCACGCCACCTCAATTACCGAGCTGACCCAGGCGATGGAAGTGGCGCAGGGCAGCCTGTACAAGGCGTTCAAGGATAAGAAAGCCATCTTTCTGGCGGTTTTCGACCGCTTCAAACAGCAGCGGCGCGAGGCCTTCGACGCGCTGGTCGCGGACGGCAAAACCGGGCGGGAGCAGGTGCGCAACGCGCTCACCTTTTACGCCGAAAGCTCGCACGGGTTCGAAGGGCGGCAAGGCTGCTTGATTATCGGGAGCGCGGTGGAGCTTGCGATCTCCGATGATGAGATTGCCGAGCGGGTCCGGTTTTCGATGGCCCATGACGAGGCCGTGATGCAAAGCCTCATCCGCCACGGGCAGGCGGACGGCTCGATTGCGGCCAGTGTTTCGGCAGAGGGCGCGGCGCGGGCGCTCGTCTGCCTGATGAAAGGCATGCGCATCGTTGGGAAAACCGGCCGCAGCCGGGCGGAAATGACCGAAGCGGTAATGGCCGCTTTGCGGATTCTAGACTGATTTTTTTGGCTATTTTGGAAACGATTGTTTCCAATGATGGAGAGCAACATGACCACGCCTGAGATCGCGGCCCCGGCGGCCGAAACGCGGACGATTTCCGCTTGGATGATATTCTTATTGGCGGCTTCCTGCGGGCTGATCGCGGCGAACCTCTATTACGCCCAGCCGCTCGCCGGGCCGATTAGCGCCGAGCTTGGTCTGTCGCCGCAAGCCACTGGCTTGATCGTGACCCTCACTCAGATCGGCTATGGCGTCGGGCTGTTGCTAATCGTGCCGCTCGGCGATTTGCTGGAAAACCGGCGCTTGATTCTCACCATGATCGGGCTCGCGGCCCTGGCTTTGCTGGGGGCGGGGCTGGCCCCGACGGCGAGCGCTTTCCTTGGGGCGGCCGTCTTGATCGGGCTGGCGTCGGTGGCCGTGCAGATCATCGTGCCCTTCGCTGCCCATCTAACCCCGCCGGAGGTGCGCGGCCAAGTGGTCGGGAATATCATGAGCGGGCTGATGGCGGGGATCATGCTCGCCCGGCCGGTGTCGAGTTTCCTCGCCGATTTCCTGTCCTGGCGCGCGGTGTTTTTTCTCTCGACCGGGGTGATGGTCGGGCTCGCGCTGGTGCTGGCGAAAAACCTGCCGCGCCGGGCACCGCAATCGTCCTTACGGTACGGGGATCTGCTGGCCTCGCTGGCGAACCTCGCGCTGCGGACACCGATTCTGCAACGCCGGGCGCTGTATCAGGCCGCGCTGTTCGGCGCGTTTAGCCTGTTCTGGACGGTAACGCCGCTGCTGCTGGCCGGCCCTGCCTTCAATCTCTCGCAAAGCGAAATCGCGCTCTTCGCCCTGGCCGGGGCGGCGGGGACGGTGGCGGCTCCGATTGCGGGCCGCTTGGCCGACCGGGGGTGGAGCCGCCCGGCAACCGCGATGGCGATGCTGGTTGCGGCGGCATCCTTCCTGATAACCCACATTGCCCCCGAAGGCTCCGGCCTCGCGCTGGGGTTATTGGTGGCCGCCGCCATCTTGCTCGATTTCGGGGCGACGGTGAATATCGTCCTCGGTCAGCGCGCCATCTTTGCCTTGGGAGCCGAATATCGGAGCCGCCTCAACGGGCTTTATATGGCGACCTTCTTTACGGGCGGCGCGATTGGCTCAGCGGTCGGCGGTTGGGCGTTTGCTCAAGGCGGCTGGGAACTGGCCTCCTGGATTGGTCTCGCCCTGCCCGTGGCGGCCTTGGCCTATTGGACGAGCGAGCGGTGAGGGGGAGATAAATTCATTCAACCGATTGGTTGACTATGTGATGAGGGGTGTCTATATTCAACGTTATGGTTGAATTAGAAGCCCCTCAGTTAGATACAATCTTCCACGCCCTCGGCGATGCCACGCGGCGGCGCATGCTACGCGACCTTGCGGGAGGGGAGCGAACGGTGAGCCAGCTCGCCGAACCCTTCGCCATGTCCCTGGCGGCCGCCTCCAAACATATCAAAGCGCTTGAGGCCGCCGGGCTCATCCGGCGCGAGGTGCGCGGTCGCACGCATCTGTGTCGGCTGGAGCCGGGGCCGCTCGCCAGCGCGCAAGCGTGGTTGAATTTCTACGAACGCTTCTGGGTCGACCGTTTGGACGTTCTCGACCGGCTTTTGCGCGCCGCAGACGCCCGTCCTACCCCCACAGGAGACGATGCATGATCGACCTATCGACGCTGGACGCCTATGGCACGCTCACCGAGCCGACGACCTTGACCATCCAACGGCTCTTGCCCGGCCCCATCGAGCGCGGCTGGGCCTATCTCACCGAAAGCGACCTGCGCCGCCAGTGGATGGCGTCGGGGGACATGGAGATGAAGGTCGGAGCCACCTTTGAACTGGTCTGGCGCAATCACGAACTGACGGACCCGCCCGGCGAACGCCCCGAGGGTTTTTCTCCAGAACACCGTATGCAAAGCCGGATTGTCGACCTTGATCCGCCACACAAGCTGACGATCACATGGGGGGTAAGCGGAGAAGTCGCCTTCGAGTTGGAGCCGCGCGGCGAGAAGATGCTGCTCACCGTCACCCATCGCCGCATCCCGGATCGCGATATCTTGCTGAAGGTCAGCGCCGGGTGGCACGCGCATCTCGATATTCTGGTCGCGCGGGTGAGCAATACCGAGCCAGCCCCTTTTTGGGAGAATTGGAGCCGGTTGCACGCCGAATACGCGCGCCGACTGCCCGCTTAACGAAACCGGTCTAACCAGCGCTTTCCCCAGGCGCGCGCGGCGTCAACGCTGCTCCGAACCGCCCGCCACAGCGGCTGCCGGTCGAGCCAGCCGTGAACCCGCGCGCGCCACTCTATAATGAGCCGATGTGCCCAGGCGATGATGGTGAAGGTCAGGAGTTGCGCCCGGCATTCCCGCCACAGCGTGACGACCATCAGCCCGCCCAGCATTTTCAGCGCCACCAGCACGCCGAGGCCCGCCAAAAAATTCCCCGTACCGATCAAGGCGAGCGCGGCCACTTGACCGATCTCGGCCAGCCCCAGAAGCACGGCGAACAGCATCAGGGCCTGCCATTTAGAGCGCTGTCTCAGCCAGTGGTGAAACGCGGCCAGCGGAACGATCCGGTCCAAAACCCGGCGCAGGGCATCAAGCAGCCCCCAGGCCAGTTCTTCCAGCAGCACAAGCGCGCCGAGAAGGATAGCGGTAAGGCGGCGCAGGAAGGTTTTCACCATATCGGTCCTATCCGTAGGCATTTCTCTTCTGAAGCAGAAAAGATGCGGGAGAGTGGTGATATTGTGGCACCGAAAGTGGAACTTTTTGAGTTTTTGAGCATTCTCTCGTCAGAAAAGATCAATGCCCATGGTTCGTGTCGTCGGAATAGATCACCTGGCCATTCGCGTCAGCGATTTGGCCGCCTCGAAGTCCTTTTACAGCCGCGTTTTGGGCTTCATGGGGTTCGCGCGCGAATGGGAATTCGATAGGGTGGTCGGCTGGAACAATGGCGCGACGATGTTCTGGATCACGCAGGCCGATGCGGTCGGGCGACGCCATAAACACCGCACGGGTGATGTCGGTTACCATCATTATGCGTTTGAATTGGCGGCGCGGGGGGAGGTGGACGCGCTCTACGATTTTCTGCTGACGGAGAAGGTCGTGATCGTCGATGCGCCCGCCGCCTATCCGAGCTATGGCGAAGGCTATTACGCGGTCTATTTTCTCGATCCCGACGGGCTGAAGCTCGAAGCGATGCATTTTGTCGAAAAAGACAAGCGCCGCGCCCGCCGAGCGCGACCGACAGAGACCCCCTGAAAGCGCGTTAACCGCCACGTCTCAGGAAATCAACTTCTTACGAGGAAATTTGGCGGATGGGGAGGGATTTGAACCCCCGATACCCGTGAAGGTATGCCGCATTTCGAGTGCGGTGCAATCAACCGCTCTGCCACCCATCCGCACGACGCCATCTCCCTGGCAGACGGGAGCGCGTGTTTGTGGCGCGGATCAATAGCGACAAGCGCGGCCCCGTGCAAGAGGGTTTTTTGGGGGATTTGGCACTACCCTGTTTTTGCCGCGTGGCTCTTAAGCGCGGGCCTTTAGGAATGGAGTCGTTTTTTCCTTGACGGGGCGGGGCGCATGGGTAGAGTGCGCTCTCTCCGGCGGGCGCGGTGCGCCTCACTTTCTATTGTGGTCGAGTTAAACAACCATGTACGCAGTCATTCAAACCGGCGGTAAACAATACCGCGTCGCCCAAGACGATGTGATTACGGTCGAAAAGATCGAAGCCGCAGCGGGCGATTCCGTATCGCTCGACCAGGTTCTCCTGGTCGCGAACGGCGAAACCCTGGTTCTGGGCGATGCCCTGAACGGCAAGAGTGTGACGGCGGAAGTGGTGCGTCAAGCGCGCGGCCCCAAAATTATCATCTTCAAGAAGCGTCGTCGTCAGAACTCGCGCCGCAAGAATGGCCATCGTCAGGATCTCACGATCCTGAAGATCACGGCCCTGCCCGCGCTCTAAGCGACAGATCAAGGTTAGAGGAGTCTTACGAGATGGCCCATAAAAAAGCAGGCGGTAGCTCCCGCAACGGTCGCGATAGCGCTGGTCGTCGCCTTGGCGTGAAGAAGTTCGGGGGCGAAATCGTCATTCCGGGCAACATCATCATTCGTCAGCGCGGCACCAAGTATAAGCCCGGCAAGCATGTCGGCATCGGCAAGGATCACACCTTGTTCGCGCTGGTCGAAGGTATCGTGCGGTTCCACAAGAACTCGCTCGGCACCACCGTGTTCATCGAACAGCCGGAAGTGGAAGCGCTGCCGCTGGCAGCCTAACACCACGCGCGTTTCGGCCTTTCTCTCCCCCGGCCTGCCGCGCGGTGAGATATAGAGGTTAAGGGGGAATGGTCTGCCATTCCCCCTTTCACGTTTTGGGGCAGCGATATCGGCTCCTAGGATACCCTAACGATGAAGTTTCTCGATCAAGCCAAGATTTACGTGCGCAGCGGCGACGGTGGGGCGGGCTGTGTGAGTTTTCGGCGCGAGAAATTCATTGAATACGGCGGCCCGGACGGCGGCAACGGCGGGCGCGGCGGCGATGTGTGGGTGGAGGCGGTCGCCAACCTCAACACGCTGATCGATTACCGCTACCAACAGCATTTCAAAGCGCAGAACGGCATTCCCGGTATGGGGCGCTTACGCTCCGGTCCCGGCGGGCGCAGCGTGACCATGAAAGTGCCAATCGGCACGCAAGTTATGGATGAGTTCAACGAAACCGTGCTGCACGATCTGACCGAGCCGGGGCAGCGCGTGCTGCTGGCGCGTGGCGGCGACGGCGGTTTCGGCAACGATCATTTCAAATCCTCCACCAACCGCGCGCCGCGCCAATCCTCCCCCGGTTGGCCGGGCGTTGAAATGTGGGTGTGGCTGCGCCTGAAGCTGATTGCGGACGCGGGCCTCGTCGGCATGCCGAACGCGGGCAAAAGCACGTTTCTGGCGGCCTCCTCCGCCGCGCGCCCGAAGATTGCCGACTATCCCTTCACCACGTTGAAGCCGCAGCTTGGTGTGGTCGGGGTAGACGATAAGGAATTCGTGCTCGCCGATCTGCCAGGCTTGATCGAAGGGGCTTCCGACGGCGTTGGCCTCGGCCACCGCTTCCTCGGCCATGTCGAGCGCACGCGCGTTATTCTGCACCTCATCGACGGCACGGCGGAAGACGTGGCGGAGAATTACGCCATCGTGCGGCAAGAGTTGGAAGATTACGGCGGCGGGCTAACCGACAAGCCGGAAATCATCGGCCTCAATAAAACCGATGCGCTGCTCGATGATGAAATCGACGAAAAGCGCGCGGCGCTGGCCGAAGCCAGCGGGCAGGAGCCCGAGGATATTCAGTTGCTGTCCGGGGTGACGGGGCGCGGCGTTCTCGACCTTTGCCGCCGCCTCTATGGCGTGATCGACCGGGCGAAAACGGACGAAAAAGCCGCCTCCGAACACGTTCCCTTCCAGCCCTGAGCCTCGCCCGATGACCGCGCTCGCCCCCGTTGACACGCAATCCCTCGCTACAGCGCGGCGGTTGGTGGTGAAAATCGGCTCGGCGCTGCTGGTCGAGAGCGACACCGGGGCATTGCGGCGCGACTGGCTGAATGCCTTGGCCGACGATGTGGCGAGCTTACGGGCGCGCGGCATGCAGGTGATGATCGTTACCTCCGGCGCGGTGGCGCTCGGGCGTGGCTCGCTCGGGCTGCTCGGCAAGGCGCTGCTTCTCGAAGAAAAGCAGGCGGCGGCGGCCACAGGGCAAATCCGCTTGGCGCACGCCTATCAAGAAGCGCTCGCCCGCCACGGGCTGACGGCGGCCCAAGTGCTGCTCACCCTCGAAGATACCGAAGAGCGTCGCCGTCATTTGAACGGCCGGGCCACCTTGAACGCGCTGCTCGCCTTGGGCGCGGTGCCGATCATTAACGAGAACGATACCATCACCACGGCGGAAATCCGCTTTGGCGATAACGACCGGCTGGCGGCACGCGTGGCGCAAATGGCGAGCGCCGATACGCTTGTGCTGCTGTCGGACATCGACGGGCTCTATACCGCCGATCCGCGCGTCAATCCCGAGGCGCAACATCTGCCGGAAGTCCGCGCGCTGACGCCGGAAATTCTCGGGATGGCCGGGGAAGCGCTACCGGGTTTCTCGTCCGGCGGCATGGTAACGAAGCTGCAAGCCGCGCGCGTCGCGCTGTCGGCGGGCGCACGGATGGCGATTGCCTTGGGCAAGACGCTGCATCCGCTCCAAGCCCTGCTGAACGGTGCGCGGTGCACCTGGTTCCTGCCCCAGGCCGAACCCTTGACGGCGCGCAAGCGCTGGATGCGGCGTCGGTGAAACCCGCTGGGATTCTCACCGTCGATGCGGGGGCGGTCGGGGCCTTGCGGGCGGGGAAAAGCCTGCTGCCCGCAGGCGTGCGGCAGGTGCAGGGCAGTTTCGAGCGCGGCGATCTTGTCGTGGTGCAGGGGCCGACTGGCGTTACGCTGGCGCGCGGCTGATCGCCTATGATAGCGCCGATGCGGCGCGGATTGCTGGGCGGCGCAGTAGCGATATCGAAGCGCTGCTGGGCTATCGCGGGCGGGACGAAATGATCCACCGCGACGATTTGGTGATGGAACCCCAGGGGGATGCGCCGCATGGACCAGCCTGATCTCGCAACGCAAATGGCCAACCTCGGCGCGCGCGCGAAAGCCGCGTCGGCAATTCTATCGCAGACCAGCGGCGCGCAACG